>JAUXGG010000349.1 GCA_030622265.1 Candidatus Eiseniibacteriota bacterium | reverse complement strand
TTTGGCGCCCGCCTGGACTGCGATCTCCCGCTCGAAGCGGACCCCAAGCTTGACGGGCAGGGCATTGCCCAGCTCCACCGTGTACTTGCTGGCATACCAGGTACTCAGGACGCAGTAGTGTTTCTTCTTCAGCCCCTCCCACAGGCCGGCATGCCTGCGCTTAGACTTCCGGAGCAGCCGCCTCAGCTGGTTCCAGAGCATGAGCCGCGGTTCCCTGAAGGACCGCGTGCGGACTTCACCGATTCGGACATTGACATAACGGGCGCTGTCAAGGCCGCCGGTTATTCTCAGGAAGGGGATCTCCAGGCTGCCTCCCACACCGACCTTCTTGCGCCCGCTTATGACATCAGGCATGTCGGCTTCCACCAGCCTGGTCTTGAAGGAGAGATTCTCGTCCTTGAGCAGATACCGGATATCATCGAAGGGCCAGAAACCCCCGTTATCGCGCTCCACAATAAGTCCGGGCTTGAAACTGGCATCAGCCGCGATCAGGAGCAGGAGCCCATGGTCTTCGAGATACTGGTGGAATGTTATACCCATCCTGGTGCCTCCTTAGCGTATCCCGGCAAAGATGACAATGAACATCATACATCTGTGGAGGTGATTATCAAGAACTAACCCGCGGCCCTAATCGAACATGGTTTTGATCTCGCCCGTGCCAGGTAAGACCAAACTCGCAACCCTTGTACTCGGAAAGGTCATAGATGACTCGGTCTCACCGGCAGGTACCTCGCCAAGTCTCCTTCAAGCATCAGAACCCCTAGAAACGTTCCCAGAGCCTGGCTGCCAGCTTTCGTGATTCGCCGGCAATAGCTTCCTGGTCTACATCAATCTTAAGCTCTCCACCTTCCATTAAGATCCTGCCACCGACGATCGTGGTATCGACGCTCACCTGTGAGAGCCCGAATCCAAGATGTCCCAGGAAGGTTCCCTCGTCAAATGGCGTCGGCGGGTAGTACTCCATGAGGATGATATCAGCGGCATATCCTTCCCTCAACTCGCCTATGCCCATGTCCCAGTAGCGCCGCGCGATCCTGGCATTGTTCGTGACCAGGGTGTTCATGGATTCCATGAAACCGACCGATGGGTTCTCATTCGCCAGGTGATGGATCCAGAGGGCCTGTCTCAGCTCCTCCAGCATATTGACCGTCATGGCATCGGTTCCCAGTCCGACCCTTATGTCCTTCTCCGCCATCTTGATGATATCAGCCACACCCACGGCATTATTGATATTGGACTGGGGATTGTGCACCACGGAGGTGTCCGTGGCCTTCAGGAGGTCCATCTCATTATCGTCTACATGAACGCAGTGGGCGGCGATGGTCTTACGCCCCAGCACTCCCGCTTTCTCGAGCCTTTCCACCACCCGCATCCCGAAGTTCTCCAGGCAGTGCTCCTGATCCGAGGCCGCCTCGGCCACGTGAAGATGAAAGCCCACATCGAGATCTTTCTCCAACTCTACCGCCCTCTTCAGGGTCTTCTCAGAGACCGTGAAGCTCGCGTGCAGCCCGAACATCGCTCTTAAGCTCTCGCCGTCTTCGGCCTTGCATCGCTCTATGAAGCGCACATTTTCCTTGAGGCCCTCTGCGGCGATCTCCTCGCCATCCCGGTCGGACACCTCATAGCAAAGGCTTGCCCGGAGTCCTACCTCGCCGACTGCCCTGGCAATCCTGTCGAGGGAACCCGCGACCGCGAAGGGGCTTGCGTGGTGATCGATAAGCGTGGTCGTCCCCTTCTTGACCGCCTCTATCAGTGGAATGAGAGCGCTGTAGTAACAGTCATCCAGCACCAGCTGCTTATCAAGCCTCCACCAGAGCTTCTTGAGCAGATCGACGAAGTCAACGGCAGGCTTGATCTTCCCGAGGCCCCTCACCATAGTGCTGTAAAAGTGCATATGGGTATTGATGAAGCCCGGAAGCACCACCAAGTTCCGGGCATCGATCACCCTGTCGTAATCATCGGTGAAGTCCGCGCTCTTCCCCACCGCCTTGATTAGCGAACCATCGATTAGAACCGCACCATCCTCGATGACGCGGTTCTTGTCCCCGAGGGTCACAACTGTCCCGTTCTTGATAAGCAGTGTTGCCATGACCTTGAATCCCCCTCAATCCCCTAAGGTATCGTGCCGGTCAATAGGCCCGCCCGGTGCCGGCTCAATGCTCCGAAAGCGCCGCGGTTTCCTCCTCGGTGCGCTCCCGCAGGTAAAGTGCCTGCGAGAAGCATCTCATGGCGCAGATCCCGCAGCCGATGCACCTGGACGCATCGGTCTCGGGGCACTTCTCGTCATCCAGCGTGATAGCCAGATACGGGCACCTGGTACAGTTGCCGCAATGAAGGCAGAGCTCCTTGTGGACATCCGATACTGCCTTCGTGGCGGACAGGTCCATGAAATCCGTGACGGGCCCCGGAAGCGCCCGCCCTATGAGCTCCTTGATCGAGCCGATCCCGCGGTCCTGCATGAGATGGCTCACACCTTCCTCGATATGGTCTATGACACTGTAACCGTATTTCATGACAAGCGTGCAGAACTGCACGGTCCTCGCCCCGAGGGCCAGGAAGTCGGCCGCTGCCTTGTAGTCCATGGGTCCGCCATTACCCGATATGGCTACACCCGCCCCGGCCGCCTTGGCGAGGGTGAGATAGCTTATGGGAAGAACGCCCTCCCCGCTCATCCCTACGATGATCCCCTCCTCCCAGGCAGGCTTCTCGCCTTGCCTGAACATCATTGTCGGGAAGGTATTGGCGAGCGTGACGCCGGCCTTCTTGCCCGGATAATCATCCAGCACTTTCCTGATGGCGATCATGATGGCCTCGATGGACGTGACCGCACCGGTGAGCTTGAAGATCTTCGGGATCTCGGGGTCCGAGACATCCATGATCCAGCTTATGATCTTGGCCGTCAGCGCGGCGTTCTGAGAGACTATGTCCCCTTCGGTTCCCTCGCCGCCCTGGGGGCACGAGAGGCTGTACTCTATGGCCATCGCCCCGGCGGATTCCAGCTTCCGGGTATTGTCCTGCCAGCTCCGGCTGTCGCTCTCATCGTCTCCTGTGACCGAGCCGCCCGCCGATGCCACGGTCAGCCGGTCGGGGTATTCCTTTATGAGAATCTCCACCTCAC
>JAUXGG010000329.1 GCA_030622265.1 Candidatus Eiseniibacteriota bacterium | reverse complement strand
CTTGGTCATGGAGATATGCTGGAAGTCCGCGTGAAGAATCTCACGCCTGACGGGATGGTACTGGATGTCCCTGATGATCGCCTTGCACGAGTCCTTCTTGGCGCCCTCGATCTTGAGCTCGAGGATCACGTTCTCACCGGCCGCGGTCCGTATCACCGGATAGAAATCCTTGTAGTCGACGCTGATCGGCTGAGGCTCCTCTCCCTCGCCGTAGAGAACGGCAGGGAATGAACCCTCACGCCTGGTCTGTCTTGCAACACCTTTGCCTGTCTCGGTTCTGGCCGTAGCCTTGAGTTCCACAGTTGCCATCGATCATTTAACCTCACAGAAAGAGCGAGCTGACTGACTCACCGTTGTGTATCCTCCTCATGGCTTCCCCCAGGAGGTTGGCCACGGAGAGTATCCTGACTTTGCCCGCAGGCTTCTTGCCTTCCGCGGGTATCGTATTGGTCACCACCAGTTCCTTGACGGGTGACGCCTCTATTTTTCCCAATGCACCTCCGGAGAGGACCCCGTGGGTGCAGCCGACGTATACGTCGCGCGCCCCATGCTCCTTGAGCGCGACAGCCGCGTTCACTATGGTCCCGCCTGTATCTATAAGGTCATCGATGATCACGACATGCCTTCCGTCCACATCACCGATGATGTTGACTATCTCTGAAACATTGGGCATCGGACGCCTCTTGTCAATAAGCGCGAAAGGCACCTTGAGCTTTTTTGCGAAAGCCCTGGCCATCCTGACACTGCCTATGTCGGGTGCCACGAGAGTGAATTCCTCCAGCTCCTTGTTCCTGATATACTCGACCATGACAGGCGCGGCGAAAAGATGATCCAGCGGAATGTCGAAAAAGCCCTGTATCTGTCCGGCATGCAGGTCCATCGTCAGGACCCGGCTGGCGCCTGCCATGGTTATGAGGTTCGCCACCAGCTTGGCGGTGATGGCGACCCTTGGCTGGTCCTTGCGGTCCTGCCTGGCGTAGCCGTAATACGGAAGAACCGCGGTGATCCTGGCGGCTGAAGCTCTTGAGGCCGCATCGATCATCACCAGGAGCTCCATCAGGTTCTCGGCCGGCGGAACGGTCGACTGCACGATGAAAACATCAACGCCCCTGATGTTCTCGTTGAACTGCACGGAAATCTCCCCGTCGGAGAACTGCCCAATCTCGCAGGCTCCGAGTTCGGTACCCAGGAATTCAACTATCTGTTGCGCAAGAGCCCTGTTGGCAGTCCCGGCGAAGACTCTCATAGCTGTCGCCTACCTCCTTCTCCCGTTGGGTCAACCGATTTGCCTGGCTGGGGCGGGAGGATTCGAACCTCCGATCCAGGGTCCAAAACCCTGTGTCTTGCCACTTGACGACGCCCCAAGTGATAGTCTCAAACGGTAGGACTCAGACCCTCCTCAGCAAGAGCCCTCTCGTATTCTGCAAAGATCGTCTTCTCGATTTGCTCTCTGATCTCCGGCACGGTAGGAAACGCGAGATCCCGGTACTTCCCCGTCTTCTTCTTCACGTTCGGCATCTGGATGAACTTCCTGTCCCTACCCACGATGATCTTTATCCCGTTTATGACAAGGCAATCATCCAGCACTATGCTCGCGAAGCCCTGGAGCTTCATCTCATCATAGGGCCTCACCCGAACCCCGGTTATCACGAAATCCGGACGCTCGGTACCGAAGAGAACCGGCAGCTCCGGGCTGAAGGAATTGCCGGCCATCTGTGTTTCATAACCCTCGAGAATCACGTCTTCCAGGGCGCCTCTGGCCTCTGCGCTGATCGGATGGAACACTTCGAACACCCGACCCGTTCTCGTTTGCCGGGAAGGCATAGCAAGGTAACGCCTTCTGCCCTGCATCAATCGCATGGCCCGTAAAACAAAACAGTCGCAGAGCGTGATGCTCGCAACCGCGAGCAGGCTCTGCTTGTTGACAGGCGTGACTTTCACCGTAGTGATATACATATCACCCTCCCGCTATCCGGCACCGGGTCCTGCGCCTCTTAAGGCACAGACCTCACCAGACTCTCAAGGGGGAACCGTCACGCTCTCTCTTGTCAGGTACGATACTACAGTATCAATGCCACCGCCTGCAAGCCTATTCCCGCAGGCTGCCGCATCGCCTTCCTTCTCGAAAAACCCGTATACGACCGGCCCGGTTCCTGACATCAGGGCCGCTGAGGCCCCGCACCCGAGCAGATCCTCTTTGATCCTTCCCACGGAAGGATATTTCCCGAAAACAAGGCCCTCGAAGTCATTCTTGAGGAGACCCCACAGGGAGGCAGTATCTCCCTTTCCGAGAGCACTCGTAATCATACTAAAGCTGACTTTATGACTTGTCAACCCCATTTTGAGCGAACCATAAGCCCATGCGGTTGATACGCTTAAGCGCGGAATCGCAAGTAGGACGGGACGCGCGGGCAAGGGAGGAAGACTCCTGAGCTCATCCCCCCGCCCCCGGCCTGCGGCACACCCTCCTTCAAGCAGGAATTTGACGTCGGCACCCAGGCCTTCGGCCATTGCCTGAAGCGCAGCAAGAGAATGACCGAGCCCGAAAAGGGAGTTAAGTCCAATGAGCGCCCCGGCGGCGTCGGCACTTCCTCCCCCCAGACCGGCCCCCACGGGTATGCGCTTCTCAATATCGATATGCACCCCGTGGGACGTCCCCCCCAGGATAAGCGCCGCCGCCCTCAGGGCCAGGTTATCGGCGCCGGTGGGAAGGGCCGGGGCGTCCGAGGAAAGCGTGAGATCCCCAGCCGTGGGGGTTAGGGTCACCGTGTCGTGGAGGGCGATGGAGTGAAACACGGTCTCGATATCGTGGAAGCCATCCGGACGCTTCGCCAGGACCTTCAAGTAGAGATTGATCTTGGCATTGCACCTTACGCGAAGCGGGGTCATTGGCGATCCACTCATTGGTCAGCGGGCGTAGATCAGGATGACGACCACGATTACCCAGAGGATGATATCCACGATCAAGGGTATATCCGAGAGGAGCACCTCCGCCGGGCTCCCACCCCTGTTCCTTATCATCACGAGGTACATGTACCGGAAGAGCCCATAGGCGACGAAAGGCACCGTGTAGATCAGCTTGTCGGTGCCGAACTTGACCACGGTCTCAGCCCAGATCGTGTAGATGGCGTAGGCTATGAGAGTCGCCGCGGCCACAGCCACGATCATGGCATCAAGGAACTCCGCAGAATAGTCATCGAGGCTTTTCCTGTGCTGGCCTGCATTGTCCTCAAGCAGGCGAATCTCGTGGCGCCGCTTG
>JAUXGG010000274.1 GCA_030622265.1 Candidatus Eiseniibacteriota bacterium | reverse complement strand
GATATTCACAAAGGGCATGGGCTTGCCCGTCTCCCCGTCGATGATCGTACCTTCTATGCCGCCCGTTCGGCCTGATGCCATCAAGGTCATCGGCAGAAGGCCGATCAGTCCCACCGTAAATACAATGAGAAACACCTGTTTCATCACCTGTCCTCCGTTGCTGTTCCGGCGCACTCGGCCGGTATGGTAATTACCCCTTGGTACGCTAGCCCACGAAGAAGATCGTACCCATTGAGACAGGGGTATCATCTAGCCTATCTCCTCCACCATGACTGCCCAGGCCTCAGCTTTCCTCAGGGAAAGATGATGGCCCTTCACCACGACATCTACCGGGTCACCCGCCGGCGCAACGCGCTCCATGCGTATCTTCACACCGGGGATTATGCCCATGTCGAGCAGCCTGCGCTTTATGTCCTTCCTTCCCGCAACCCTGACCACGTTTGCTTCCCGGCCTGCCGGAATCATGTCCAGCATGATGGCCGCTTCAGAGGTAACAGCCTCGCAGAGATCGTCCCCCGCTCCCTCTTGATTCGATTTCACGCTTTCCCTGACATAGTCGTGGAACACCGCCAGCCACGGGGCTTGCTCATCAGGGACTGCTTCCGCAAACCGCATGAACATCGCGATTCTCTTGACGGTGCTATCGCTCACGCAATGCTCGATGGCACACGCGTCCCTCGCAGCCGTGGCGAGGTCTATCCCGAGAATCCCGTTGAAGAACTTAGCAAGGGTCTTATGTTTCCTGTACACCTCCCACGCCAGCGCCTCCCCCTCCTGGCTGAGCTCGATATAGCCATACCGCTCGTGAGTAATAAGGCCCTTCGCCACAAGTACCTTGAGTGCCCCAACCACGGAAGGGCTCTTGACTTTGAGGAACTCACCGATATCTTTCACCCTGACGGCCCTTCCCCTTAACCCGAGAATCCATATGGCTTCAGCATAGTCCTCTAAGCTTGCTGAGAGAGTATGCAGTTCTGAACCTCCTGTTAGGATAACCTATAAATGTTAGGTGCGCCTAATATATTCGAGATAGGCCTCATTGTCAAGAGCAAAATGACAGAAGCAAGCAGGAGTAGATCTGGAGGTTAATCTGGTCTAATAGGGTCAGTCTGGTCTAATGTGGACAGAATCGAAACCCGATAGAGTCTGTGGGGTTCTATGTCAGGCAGAGCGGTATAGAAAATGATGGAGGTATGGCGTGGATACCAAGAAGCGGTCCTGGGTCAAGTCGCTCACGTGGCGGGTGTTTGGAATCATCCTTCTGGGGGTGATTTCGTTCTTGATAACAAGAGACTGGAGAGCGATGACCACGATTACCCTGTTGTTTCACGGGATTCGTCTGATCCTGTATTACTATCACGAAAGGATCTGGGAACGCGTCTTGTGGGGAAAGGTGAAACATCCTCTTGCCGACCTGCCTGTGACGCGGGGTCTGACGCCTGAGGATCTCGAGATAGTCAGAGACAAACTGAGGGGTATGGGATACATCGACTGAGTGAGATTTGAGCGGTGTGTTGGGAGACATCTCCTCGTCTTCATCATGAGTGTGATGCCGTGCACAGTGGCGGACAAGAGGGCGATACGTACGTTGAGATCTTACTTAGAGGGGAGGCCGAGTCCTGTACCGAAAGCGCATAGTAGATTCATGAAATCAGCGTGGCTGATCCGTGACGCACGAATGGCTTCATTCACAACCACATCGGGTGGCTGCTCTATGCGTTCGAAAAGCGGTCTCAGTAATGCTGAATCGGCTGATGGGATCATCTGACCCAGATCCACACCTGCGAGATATGCACCACGCATCTCATAGGTCAGATCCCCGGGCAAATATGATTCGAATCGCCTTTCGCCGACACTCACCTCTTCGTAGTGCGCCAACATATACGCGGCATCTGCCAGGTCCCTGGAGAACCCTCGATCAAGGAAGGCCAGGATCTTGCAGAATACGGCTACCGGAACCGGAGGAACTGGAACACTGATCCCCTTGCCAATGGTCTCCTCCTTGGCAAGATCGAAAAGCACACTGAACCCGGCCATGTTCATCTCACGCTTGGATCGAGGCCAGATGAGGGTGTTGCCCTTGAGCAAGTTCTCTCCATATGGGATGATGTCCACTGGAACATCTCCGGAGAAGAGTCTGTGCTCAGGCGCCCCCTTCTCCATGCGAAACCCGCAACCCATCAGTTTCTTGAGGACCTGCTCATACTCCGACCACTGGTCAATAAAGTCCGAAATCACCGGTCATCTATTCCGAAATACGCATTCCGCGAAAACCGTAGCCACTGCCGTTCATATCCTTGAGATCGATCATTATCTCAGCCACTCTTGCGCCTATCAGCACGAACTGGATCCCACTTCTCCGGAGGCATTCTGCCAATGAACCTATTGCCTGTTCTACGCCGGACTCAAGGTTCATCGTACTCCCTCTTCAGGAATTTCTCATAAACCACCGCCGCCGCCTCTCTCTCCCTTTCGCCACCCTGGTAGAGCAGCTCGGCGTAAAGAAGCAAGGGATGGGCAACGGAGTATGGGGTGCGTTCAGTATGGTAGACAACCTCAGGTGAGAACAAATGGAGCAAGGTGACATCAGTATCCCTGGCGGGAATTAGTTTCAAGCTGCGCTTCACTTCGTTGATGCCATCCGATTGGACGAAGATCTCACTGGTGCGGCCTCGATAGTGTCTCGTGAGTAGATGTGCGCCGAGGCTTCCCCCAATTGCATGCGAACCCGGGTGATTCGCGAAAACACGCATCACGATCTCCGGAATCTGTGGTTGAACGGATGGAGGCATTCGGTAGCTTCCCAATACAAGGCTCGGCCTCAGGCGGTCGCCATAATTGGCCAGCCACTGCTCAAGCAGAGTCTTCCTGTCTGTGAACTCATACTGCCTCCTTCCGATCTCGTGGATGAGCCCTTTCTCCCGCAGTTCCTTCATCGACGAGACGGTTCTTTCCTGCGAGATTCCAGATCTAGCTCTCAGGACACGAGTTGTTTGGTTAACAGCAGATCTATCTGTCAAAAGAATGAAGAGGAGCTGCAAGCCCTTCGGCTGAAACAGAGCCGTATGCCGCTTTTCGCTCTGCGCGTCAGGCTTACTACCTTTGACATCAACATATATGAACCCAGGCACGTGAATGTAGGCATTGCCCTGACTATCAATGGAGTTTATCCCTTCCTGCTTCAGTGATTCAGCGATAGAGGCATTTACGTATTCGGACACCAGCAGGAAGTGCCTCTGGGTTTGCTTCCTCTGCACGGACAGATGTTGCGGTATCGGACGCTTGAGCACAGGCTTCACTTCAAGCACAAACCCCAGAATGCCGCGGTCGGTTTCAATGTCTACCAGTGCATCGATCTCTTGACGAGGTTGGCCCCTGGCGCCGGAGATCTGCTTGACACCCTGTATGGGGGGCAATGCTCGAAGCCGCTCAAGAGCAGCATGGATTACCCTATCATGTCTCATCTGACTAATCTCTGTGTCGAACTGGTCGACCAAAAGCCGTGATCGATCCGACCGATCATATATAATTATCGACCAACCATGCCCTGACGTCAAGATCATTCTTGACCCAATCAGGCAAGCCATCGCTCTAACCAGGTTACAGGCCATCTGAGCCAGGCGCGATAAGTCCTCGCCTGAGAGAAAGCTGTGGAAGTCGTCCCGTTGGGGGAAGCATGCGGAATATATCAGCGGCTATGTGCCCGGCGCGGTGGTGTCTGGTCCTCTGGGGTCTGATCCTCTGGGGAAACTCTATCTCAGCAAGATCGCTTTCCTGAGGGCTTCCTCCCCACTTGCCTCGATCCGGATGACGTAGACACCCGCTGCAACGCGGTCGCCGCGGTGGTTCGT
>JAUXGG010000336.1 GCA_030622265.1 Candidatus Eiseniibacteriota bacterium | reverse complement strand
CCAAGCTGGAACAACTCGCCGATGATGTCGCCGGGCTCCCAGCCGGTATAGCTCCAGAACCAGGAGTAAGTGGGACACGGGATATAATAGTAATAGTTAAGCGCGGTGTCGTAAAGAGGTTCGCTGGAGAAATCTTCCCTCATCTGGTAGGCCTGGCTCTCAAGCGCGACAGCGGAGGGCGCAGCCGCAAGCAGAATCACCAGGGCCAGAATACAAGAGTATCGCATGGCATACTCCTTTTCATCGGTACATCGACTTTATGCTGCTCCAGGTGGACGGCTGGTTTGCCCCTCTCCATTGGTATATGACATAGAGCCGCCAGCAAAGCTCGACAAAGCCAAACTGGGTCCCGTCGGAAGTGGAATCCCTTCCGTCCCGGAACCACCGCGGCGGGCAGTACTGGAATTCCTTCCCATAGTAGCCCGAGCGAACCGATGCATAGTGGCTGCTATAAGGTCTCGGGTATAGGGCGGGCAGACATCCGATATCATGCATCACGCAGCCGGCCTGGATAGCGGTGCTGACATTGTCCATCCCCCAGGCCGGGTAGAAGCCTTCCGAGCCGGTATGGGTCGCGGTGATCAGGACTCGGGCACCTGATCCGGGGCTACCCGCGCAGTCACCGATATCGAGGAGCGGATTGACTCCGAAGTAGTTCCAGCCGAAATCCGTCTCCTCCGGGCCGCTGTTCCACAAGGACGGTCCGATTGGACATCCGTGTTCGTCACAGCAGTAGACATCAAACTCTATTGTGAACAAGCCCGGGTACGCCACGCCGTAGCCTGAGAAGTCCAGGACGCGGATCCACTCCAGTTCTCGGCACATCAAGGGATCAGCCGGGGGCCAGTAGCCCGTGGACATATCCCCCACCTGGAACCACTCGCCGACTATATCGCCGGCGTCCCAGCCGCTGAAGCCCCAGAACCATGAATAAGTGGGGCACGGGATATAGTAGTAATACTGAAGCGCCGTATCGTAGAGGGGCTCGCTGCCGAAGTCTTCATTAAGCTGGAAGGCTTGGGTATCAAGCGCCGCAGCGGATGTCGCAACCGCAAGCAGAATCACAAGGGCCAGAATGCAGGAGTAACGCATAGTCCACCTTACTTACTCACAGTCACAGGCATTGTATCATACCGGCGGGCGGGTTTCAATTACATTCAGCGGGGTAGCCGCTTCGGGCCCGGCCATCGCAGCATTGACCCCGGCCGCGGGCTGTGTTACCTTGACACAAAACTCAAGCGACCGGAGGTTGTTGTGCTGGATCAGAAGTTGATCAGGAGTGAACCCGAAAGAGTCAAAGCCGGTGTTGCCGCCAAGCGGGAGAAGGTGGATATCGACGCCTATCTCGCACTCGACGAGGAGAGGCGCGACATCATCGCGCAGGTAGACAACCTCAAGGCCGAGCGTAACCGGGTCTCCAGGGAGATCGCCGATGAGAAGCGCCAGGGGGCCAATCCCGAGGACAAGATCAAGGCCATGCGGGAGGTCTCGGCCGAGGTCAAGGAGCATGATGATAAGCTGAGGAATGTGGAGGCCAAGATTGAGAACCTCCTCATGTGGATTCCCAATATGCCTCACTCCTCGGTCCCGGTGGGCAGGAACGAGGATGACAACAAGATCATCCGCCACTGGGGAGAGAAGCCGTCCCTCGCGTTCGAGCCGGTGCCTCACTGGGACATCGCGGAATCTCTTGACCTGGTGGACTTCTCGCGCGCCTCGGTCATCGCCGGCTCTAACTTCGCGCTGTTTAAGGGCAAGGGTGCGAGGCTCGTGCGTGCCCTGATCTCGTTCATGCTCGACATGCATACCAGAAAGCACGGATACACCGAGATCTGGCCCCCGTCGCTTGCGAACAGGGATTCCATGATGGGAACCGGCCAGCTCCCCAAGCTCGAGGACGACATGTATCACTGCCAGGTGGATGACTACTTCCTTGTCCCGACCGCCGAGGTCCCGCTCACCAATATCCACAGGGGAGATATCCTGGACGGTAAAAGCCTGCCCATTCGCTACACGGCGTACAGTCCGTGCTTCAGGCGGGAGGCGGGTTCCTACGGGAAGGAGACCAGGGGACTGAACCGGGTCCACCAGTTCGACAAGGTGGAGCTGGTGAAATTCGTGGTACCCGAGGGCAGTTACGATGAGCTCGAGTCCCTCGTCGGTGACGCGGAGGAAGTGCTTCAGGCGCTCGGGCTGCATTACAGGGTGCTTCTCCTCTGCACGGGGGAGCTCAGTTTCGCTGCGGCCAAGTGTTATGATCTCGAGGTGTGGAGTCCGGCGCAGGCCAAATGGCTCGAGGTCTCATCCTGCAGCAACTTCGAGGATTTCCAGGCCAGGAGGGCGGGCATCCGGTACCGGCCTGCCGCAGGTGAGAAGGCGCGTTTCGTTCATACCCTGAACGGCTCGGGCGTCGCCCTGCCGAGAATCATCGTAGCCATCCTGGAGACATACCAGACCGGAGATGGCAGGCTCAAGGTGCCGGATGTGCTCGTCCCCTTCATGGACGGGGCTGATGTGATTGAATGAGAGTGCCTCGAACAATGAGAGTGCCTCGAGAGAGGATGCGGTCCCCCGCTTCCTGGTGGATGGGACCGCGGGGAAGCTGGCGCGCTGGCTCAGGATTCTGGGTTTCGATGTCCTTTACGTCTCTGCGTGCGAGGTGCCGGCCCTCGTCAGGCTGGCGAGACAATCTGATAGAATAGCCCTGACGCGCAACACTGAAATCGCCACCCGGCTGGGTGACGCTTCGATTCTGCTCAGGAGCGAACACCTGCGCGGCCAGCTCGAGCAGGTTGTACATAGCGTGGGACCGGACGCATACCGTCCCTTCTCGCGATGCAATATCTGTAATGAAAAACTCGAGAGAGTGAAAAAGGAAACGGTCAGGGGAAGGGTCCCCGAGTTCGTTTACGCTACTCAGGATTCCTTTTCCTCCTGTCCGCAATGCGGGCGCTACTTCTGGCATGGGACGCATTACGCTAACATGCTGGAGCAGGTCAGACTCATAGTGGAGGGGGATCACGATGAAAGCGAGTGAGGTCGTCACCGAGCAGTCGATCCCGGTCTTAAAGGTGGAAGGTGAGACCGTGCCCGAGGTCTGGGAGAAGGCGGTCATCCAGTGCTGGGAGCAGGGCATCAGCATCAGGACCGAGTATGACATGGAACATGACCCCCCGTGCAAGGACCGCTCTATGGTGCTGGT
>JAUXGG010000002.1 GCA_030622265.1 Candidatus Eiseniibacteriota bacterium | reverse complement strand
TCAAGATTCTCATCACGCACCCCCTGAACACTGCTGGCCAACAGACATACTGCTCGACTGCCGAGACGAAGGACTCCGGCCCACTCTTTATCTTTCTGCCGCGCTCATAACCTTCCATCCGGCGGAGTTGCATATCCGTGAGTACCACGTCGGGGTTTTCATGCTATTCTGTTTCATCAAGTCTGACAGGTAGCGTAAACGCAAACTTGGAGCCGTCGCCATATTCGGTTTCCGCCCAGATCCCTCATATCCGGATTGTGCCGTACCACCGACCTGCCTGAAAGCTTCGAACACATGGTCGATATTCTCCCTCCTGATCCCCATCCCTGTGAAGCAAACACTTACCTCGAGGTTCTCACTATCGAACCTACATCCAATTCTTATCTCGCCGGTCTTAGTGAGTTTGACTGCGTTGCCGACCAGGTTCAGAAGAATCCGCAAGACTTTCTTTTTATCGCTGTGGATTCTTGGAGTGTCATCCGGTATCTCTGTGATCAGCCTCAAACCCTCTTGAGAAATCACAGGAGATAGGCTTCGCGAGACCTCGGCAGCAATGTCCCGAATCGCGAATGTCTCCGTCGAGACCCCCATCTTCCCGGATTCAATCGACCAAAGATCAAGGATATCATTTATTAGGTTCAAGAGACGTTTTGCAGAGCCGTAGACGATGGAAAGATGTTTCCTCTGCGCTTCATTTGTCTCCCCGGCTATCCCCTGCAATAACATGCCGGTAAAGCCGATGATGTGGTTGAGCAGATTCCTTGACTCATGACCCATAATGGCAAGGGATTCCGATTCTAAGGAGTCTGGCCGTCCAAGTCCGATATCCGGTTGAGCTAATTCACCGCTTCGTTCCGCCAGTCTGGCGTTCAATTCGTCACGCGCGTCCCGGAGAGCCTTCTCTGCCCGGCTGCGGTCCTGGGCCAGCACGAAGGCTGCCGAGAGACGCTCAAGGAATTCGCAATCTCTCTCCTCGTAACCGCCCGGTTTGTTCGCCACCGAGAAGACACCAAAGGCCTGCACACTTCTCACGAGCGGAACACCTAGAAAGCACTGGACCGGAGGGTGCCCCTGAGGTGTGCCAACTCCGGCCGGATGCGAAGAGGGGTCATTAGTGATCAGGGGATTGTTGTGCTTGATCACCTCGCCCCAGAGGCCTCTTACCTCCATGTCGCGAAGCCGTGGCACAGCTTGATCCTTCGGTGCCGGGTAGGCTTCCCGCCGGGCGTCAGCCATGAACGTGGTGTCGAATTTGCCCCGATCATTCAGTTCACCTACAAAACCGAATGCGCTTGAGGTAATCTCCACAGCCATTTCAAGGCAGGTCCGGCACACAACAGACAGATCCGCGCACCTCAAACCATCGTGCAAAACCATGCCGATGACTTTCTCGAGTTTCATGTGTTCGCCGGCCTCTGCCTCAAGGCGGACACGGTGGGTGATATCCGTCGCACAGGCAACCAAGTAGGTCACTCTGCCTATATGATCAAACAAGGGTTGGACGCAAAAATCGGTTGTGGCGAAACTGTCTTGACCAGTCCGCACAACCACGTCATAGCGTGAAGTCCCTCCCTTTGCGGCCCGTTCGATCGCTTCACGTAACTGCTGCCTGATAGACTCCGAATAGGACCACCAGTATGCTTCCTCAAAGGGTTTGCCAAGCGCGTCTTCGGGCTTCAATCCGGCTACCTCAAGATATCCACGAGCCTTCCCGTTTGCTTCAATCAATGTGCCCTCGCGTGTCATGAGACCGGCCAAGACAAACAGACTATCAAAGACATCTCGATAGTATCGTTCTCTCTCAATGCGTCCCCCGCCTCCGTCCCCTGCCGAATGAGATGTTCCCAGAAGACCACGACCAGGAGGGCCAGTACACTCACAAACAACCCGGGCAATTCGATCGATAGGGCCGTGGCCAACATTGCCGAGGATTCCTCCTCATCGGCCGGCTTGCAAGTCATTGCCCCGAGTGGTTGCTATTCTTGCCTAGCTAGCAAACAGCAGATATAGATGAAACATACAACGCACTCGACCATGCCACAATATCGGAGTAATGAAAGCGAGTCAATCCCATTTTCAGATTGCTGTGATTCAGACAGTGGGGGCGATTCGCGACGGCTTCTTGCTTGAAGGGTGAGGCTGTCTTGGCATCAGGGTAGGGGACTGGCGGGACCTTCACCCTTGGAACTGATCCAGCGCAAATGCAAGTTTTCCGGCAGCATTCCCGGGAGGAGGTACAGGTATTCCATGACTCTCAGGGTCTTCGCAAGACCCAGATTATCGTGTCATTACGAGGAGTTGGCTGAGAGCACATCGGTTTTTCCGGATGACTTGAAGTAGGCTATGGGCTCCGCCCATGCTTGTGCTTCAGCAGTCTCCGTTTGTGGCTTGACTTGCTGTGAGTCTATCCTTCTTCTGACGGCTTGAAGTAGGCGAGCCATTGCATAGGGCTTACGTAGAAACTGATACCCCTTCTCGCAGGTTATCACCCACTGTACCGCCTCATTGATGTAGCCACTCGTTAGGAGCACCTCGAGTTTGGGTTTGAGGACGACGAGCCGCTCGGCTAATCGAAGCCCGTTTCCATCGGTTAGCACAACATCGCTGAACAAGAGATCGAATTCCCCGTCTTCCCTTTTGAAAATGTTCAGAGCTTCCTTGAAACCGCCAGCATCATATACGACATAACCGTTGTCAGTGAGTGCCAATGTGACCAGCTCACGTATCACCTCTTCGTCCTCCACAACAAGAATCCGTTCGCCTCTACCCTGACACTCTGCAGTTAGCCGCTGATCCTTCCTGTGCTCCTCAACCGTTTCTGAGGCAGCTGGCAGATAGATTCTGAACGTCGTGCCGTGTCCAGGTTCACTGTAGATCGTAATCCACCCGTCATACTGTTCAATGGTCCCGTGGACGACGGAAAGGCCAAGCCCCCTAGTCTCGCCAGATTCCTTGGTGCTGTAAAAAGGCTCGAAGATGTGTTTCCTGGCTTCTTTGCTCATACCCACACCTTCATCGGTAATAGAAAGGCAGACGAATTCCCCCGGTCGTGCCTCCGGGTTAATCTTGCAGTATCCTTCGCTGATGGCCACATTCTCTGTCCTGATGCTGATGCACCCACCCTGTGGCATGACGTCTCTGGTGTTTTCAACCAGGTTCATGAGCACTTGCTCGATAGTGGCTCCATCGACCCGTACGTCCCATAAATCCGGTTTGAGACTGGCTGTGACCGTGATGTCCCGACCTAGGAGCTGGCCAAGCATCTGCAATACCTTGTGTACGATGGTATTGAGATCGACCCGGGCTGTCTTCATCTCATTCTTGCCGCTCAACAAAAGCAGCTGCCGAGTCAGGTTAGCAGCCGGTATACAAGCACCACGGATTTGCTTTAAATTCTCA
Organism: Candidatus Eiseniibacteriota bacterium; assembly: GCA_030622265.1. Classification (GTDB taxonomy): domain Bacteria; phylum Arandabacterota; class Arandabacteria; order Arandabacterales; family Arandabacteraceae; genus JAUVJV01. The sequence goes on along the minus strand of JAUXGG010000002.1, from coordinate 18,604 downwards.
TATGCAGCGGAGTCTTGGCCAACATCTATCATGGCTTGACTGGCGTGGTCCTGGATTGAGGATAGTAAGGCGTGGAAATCCTCTGAAATGGTACCCGCGAAAACCCCAATGGCTTCCATCTTCTGTGCCTGTGCCAGCTGGGTCTGGATCTTCTCTCTTTCTGCTTCAGACTGTCGGCCGACCTCCTCCTTTCTGTCTCTCTCGAGCCTGGCGTTTAGGATTGGCGTAATCTCCTCGACAATGGCCTGAATGAGACGCCGGTCACATTCGTCATAGTCAGTAGACTTATCAGCTATGCTGATTACTCCAATGAGATCTTCCTTATGCACAATCGGCGCTGTCATAGCCCTGGACACATCAGCGTACCCCTCGGGCATCTGAGGTGAGTCATTGGAATAAATCACCTTCTTCTCGGACAACACCTGTGTCCAGATCTCGGGCCAGTTCTCGGTGAGGACCACGGAGCCTCTATGGGGGATGTACTGCTTGTCCGATGACTCCCCGCAAACAGATGCGGTGATCAGGGTACCATCCGTATCGGTGAATCCAAACACCCCATAGCTGCTCCTGGTTGCCGTGAGAATGATCTTAAGCATCTCATCATATATCTCGTCCTCGGCGGCGGTCAAAAATGTATGGGCAATACAGTTTCTGACAGTGATCTCTTCCTCAGAACGATGCAGTGCTCCTTGCGTGCTGCGCAGCGCCTCCTCGGCCTGCCTGCGGACAGTGATATCGGACATGATGTGAACGGCTCCCGAAAGGCTACCGGTACCATCGACCACCGGATATGCCACAACGTTAAACCACCGGTCATCTATAGGCATCGCAATGTGTGCGGTCTGGCAGGTCTGTCGCATATGCACGAGAGGACAGCCTTCTATATGTTCTGAGGTACCATGCACAAACTCACAACAGGTATGGCCGATGATGTCAGTGAAGGGCTTCCTAACAAGATTGGCCATGGCCCTGTTGCACCTCATGATCCTTCCGTCCGTGTCAAGCAGACAGACCGCATCTTCAATGGCATCCAGGGTCACCCGCCACCCCAGGCAAGCGTTCTTCACAGCCTCCTCCGCCAAGGTGCGCTGGATGGCGAGACCCAGTTGTATAGACGTCCTCTCCAGCACCTGGACCATCCCCGGTCGAATCATCTTCTCCCCTGGATCGGCCACATGTACCAGGCCTAGTATGCGGTCTCCTGCGCGAATTGGAATCAGTGCGACCGACTCGTATCCATACTGGCTACACAGATCACACATCTGCCCCTTTTCAGTCTCCTTGACGGTGGAGAGAACGCGGCTTGTCTCGTTTGTGTGAAATGAGCCGCCTTTGGTGTAGAAGGGGAGAGTTGGATCAGTCACGCCGGTCATTACATTGCTGCACATGCATCGATCCCTTCTCACTGAAAGGGGGCTTTCCACTTCGTAGAACTTCAGACCGAAGTCCTCGTAAGCAAGGTATGGCATGTTGCCTTCCTGATCCAATATGCGTATCCCTACCGAGGCACAACCGGTGCAGTCCTTGATCTCCGCAACAACCTGACGGAGAAGAGGAATCATCTCCGTGTGGCGGTTGGCAACTCCAACTAGGCGACTGGAGAGATGAAACGCTTCGGGTGACAGCACCTGGCTGGCGCTGTCATCATCTCTGCCGTCGCTTGGCACCTTCCTTGCTCGTATGAGGCTGGCGAAGATCCTATAGGCAAGAACCCCAAACAGCATCACAATCGCAAGCCCAACTATTCGCGATGCCAACCATTCAGGCAGTGATCCGTCAAAGAACGTTAGCGGGCGGAATACAACATTCAGGGTGTATACAGAAACGCTGGCAACCGTGGCATAGAAAGCTGCCTTATGCTCATCCTTCATGACGACCTCCGACGTGGTAGTCGGCAGACAACACCCGCTGCTTTAGGACTAAGATTGAAAGCGTGCCTGACTCGACGGCCGCTTTGACCATTCGAAGCAGGTCAACCAGTGTGAAGGGCTTATGTAAAAATGGCAGACCTCTGTCACTTATGACAGACCACTGTGACTTGTCATCCATGTAGCCGCTGGTCAAGGGGGTCCTGAGATCGGGCCTAAGAGTGAAGAGTCGGTCAACCACTTGCGATCACGTAGCATGGTGCGGAACTCCGCGACATGTGGTATAATGAAGATAAGTCCTCTGTACGAGGGGGCCATGTTCGGCCTGGTACATCCCTGTCAGGAGGCGGCAGTGCGAAAGATGGCTATTGTGCTGGTCCTGTCGACGGCGGTGTGCCTTACACTTCCCACAAAGGCGTCGGCGGATGTCCCGGTCTATGGCTACGATCTCATAAACACCTACCCGCATGATGCCGGGGCTTTTACCCAGGGACTCTACTATAAGGACGGCTACCTGTATGAGGGTACCGGCCTTTACGGTAGCTCCTCGCTCCGGAAAGTGGTGCCCGAGACAGGCTCGGTGGTAAAGATTCATCACCTTAACAGCTCCTACTTCGGCGAAGGCGTGACCATTCGCGACACTCTCATCTATCAGATTACCTGGAAAAACTATGTGGGATTCGTCTATGTCGAACACGAGGAATTCGACCTGATCGACACTTTCAATTACCCGACCGACGGTTGGGGCCTGACCCACGATGACACCAGCCTTATCATGAGTGACGGCTCGGACATGCTCTATCACCTGGATCCGGTGACTTTCGAGCAGATCGGCAGTGTCAATGTGACGGCCGACGGCGTCCCCGTCACCCGGATCAATGAGATGGAGTTGGTCAGGGGATTCATATACGCCAACATCCTTTACTCCGACCTGATCGCCGTGATCGAGCCCGCCTCGGGCGAGGTAGTTGCCTGGCTGGACCTTACGGGCATTGGAGGCGCGTCACCCCCGGGGCCGCTTAACGGCATAGCTTTTGAGCCCGACAGCGTTCACCTTTACGTGACCGGGAAGTATTGGCCCGATCTTTATGAGATCTGGGTGGATCCGCTCGACTATCGGCCTGAGATCGTGGCCAGCAGTCCGAGGTCCCCGGTCTGCGCATATATCGATACCCCTGTCACTCTGGCAGTGAGCGCCACTGACCAGGACCCGACCGACTCGCTCGAATACATCTGGAGCGTGAATGGCGTCGTCGATGGTTCCGCCCAGGATACTTCGTTTGAATACACCGGCACGGTTTCAACGATAGATACAGTGGAAGTCAAGGTAACCGACGGAATACTCTCGGACTCGACTGCCTGGATCATGTATGTCGAGATTGCAGGAATCCAGGACGGCCGGGAAGCCCCGGCGGCCATGCTGCACCAGAATCAGCCCAACCCCTTCCGACCGGCAACCACGATCCGCTTCACAATCCCCGGAGGACAGGAGAGCCGCAGTGTCAGCCTGACCATCCATGATGTCCAAGGAAGGCTGGTGAGGACCTTGATCGACTCCAGGGTCGCACCGGGAGATCATGAAGTCGTCTGGGACGGAATCGATGATGGCGGCAATCCCGTATCCCCCGGGATCTTCTTCTCGGTCCTCAAGGCCGGGGACAAGAGCCTCTCACGCAAGATGACCTTGCTGGACTGAACAAGAGGATCATTAGCTTTGCATCCATCTGATAGACTGCGGAGCCGACAATGATTCCCCGGAAAGCATCTTCCTGAGGCACAGGGAAGCCACATAATGGTCTCTTCAACTCTCCACGAGTCGCATTGGACCGAGCTGTCTACACCGGTGCACTCGACGGTACGCTTCACGATCGGACCCAGTTCTCCGATTGAGATGGCCCACCGGAAAGGCTTCGGCTCTTTACTCCCCCGCCAGGAATGCGATGACTAACGATCGCCTTCCGCCATCACCGCTGACCAACCCAAACGGTGAATCTCCTGTCCTCCAGCCGACCGCCTATGAAGCCACACACCCTATCCGGATAGGAGCACCTCAGGCAGTTGGGGCACAGGCTGCGTACATGGCTTAAGAGGCTGCCGTCGGATATGTATTCGAAATCAACCTCAACCCTGTTCGAGTATACATAGAAGTACCTTATGCAGGGTGAACCGACCAGAGTGGCCGCGACATCGATATAGGTTATGCCGTTATGCTCCTCCGCACGGTTGGCATGAACATGGCCGTTCAGAGACGCTATCACATTGCCATAGTCCTCGAGAACCTCCCTCAGCTCTCTCCCACCCTGATAGACCCTGTAGTAGTTGAGGTGCTCGGGATCGGGGTAGCCCCTTTCGGAAACAGGGGGATCCTCGGTGATATGGTCATCTTCAGCTGCCAGGCATGTCTGCCCGACACGCTCAAATACTCGGAATTCGGCGCTCCAGCACCTGTTGAGCAGAGGATAGTGTCCCACCAGGAAGGTAGGCATTTCGGGGTCATCCTCCAATTCGCTTCTCACCCAATCCCGCAAATCCTCATCGAACCTGACCGTGTGATCCGGGGGATCATAGGGGTCAAGAGTAGGATCAATCACAATGAACTTGAATCCCTCCCAGATGAAGATATAGCTGGTGCTGTCACGCCCGAAGGCGTCCTTCCAGGCCTGCTTGTTGTCGTCCTGGAAATTATCGTGGTTGCCCACCACGGGATAGTAAGGCGCATCGAGTTCGTTCAGTATTGCAGCCGCCCTGTTAAGCTCCCAGGCCTTGCCCTTGTCAGAGATATCACCCAGTACCAGAGTGAAATCCACGTCCTGTGAGTGAGAGTTGATATCCTGCACGTGGACTTCCAGCAGGTCTTCGGCCACAGACATGGCCTTCAGATAGCGGTAATCGTCCTGAGGCGGGAACATCCTTGAGTCCGGTATGTGGGGATCGGCAATCACCGCAAATACGAATATTGGATCAATCCGGTCCGAGAGATTTACAGCGATGATGATGTCAGATTCGCCCTCATCGTTGAAGAAGGCGCATCCGGAGTTGCAAAGGATAGACAGGAAAAGGACCAAGACTGCAACCCTGATACGTGCGGCAGCAGTCGGGCGCAGTAGATCTTTATAGATCCGGGCAAGGTCTTCCGCAACATCGCTCATTGTGAAACTCCAGATCAGCTTACCCATTATTATACACCGGATGATTGGCAGTATCAAGATGACTCTTCAGCGGGGCGCTGTCCCATATGGACTCATCGATGATACCGTCGATCTTGATCCCGCAATTGCACTTGATGGCCGCTATGCACTTGACGGTATCATCAAGAGCTTCCTCCCGGGCTTGCGCCGGAGAGTGCAAAGCAAACAGGGCAAACGCCAGGGCAAGCAAGGCCACGGAAATGCTTCTGCTCTCACGCATCACGTTCTCCAATTGCAGGGGTAGACCTGGAGCGGAATGCTCACAGGTGTGTCGAGGCGACACAAATCCGTAACAGATTACCCGGCTCCGGGTGAGACTTGCATAACCTAGAACAGAAAGAGACAAGCACATCTCCCAGTCGGTGCACCCGCCCCTCCTGTTCCAAGAAAAGCCTGGTTTATTCGAAATCCCTGTCCATGATGGTCTTGCGACCATCGGCCTTGGCATTTTCAATCGCCCGGTCGCAGAGGGTCCGGACAATCGCTGAAAGCTTGGGGGCAACATTGCCCGACGTGTTCATGCCGGCGGCCCAACGGACATATGCCTTGAGCTTGGACACAACCACCAGAGCGTCTTCAGCCATGTTTACTCCTCCTTTGTTGAAACCCGCTTGGCTGTCACGCGACCATGCTACACGAAGAGGGGGAAATCCGTCAAGTCCGGACTCGAACAGAAATGGCCGTGCTTTGTCATTTCACCCGGATACGGAAACGGACGGAGAAGCTCGGGTTGCTGCCACCACCTGCGGCATCGAACTGGCCTTTGGGGTTGACTTCGATGGCAACAACTGCACTGTCGTAGCCATCACCATCGGGTGAAGGAACATACTCGCCGAGCGAATCGAAGAAGGTCACGTCATCGATCACACTGTCCAGGCTGATGAACGCGTATGCCAGCCCGCTCGGTGTAGGCCCGTCCACAAACTCGATCGGGCCTGAGCCGGCCACTCCGAGATCGCCTACGTAGAGCTTCGCGTCCTGGGGGATTGAGTCGCCAATAGCGACAGTGTTACTATCCACCACACCCTCACCCGTGTTGGCCGCCTGGATGAGGTAGTCTAAACTGGCACCGGGAATGGCCTTGGGATTGGTGGTCCCGTTAACAGGATCGGCAACCACATCCACCGTCTTCACCACTGCAATATCGGGAGGAATGAAAGTCAGGATATCAGTGATATAGCCGGAGGCCGGTTCAGTTGTACCTCCACAGCCCGGCATGAAGTTGGATGTCGCCGTTGTTGTCACGTAGACCGTCCCGCTTAAGGGAGGTGGCGGCAACTCGACTACGATGATGACATGGATTGTGTCCCCGCTTCCCATATCCCCCGTATCACGAACCCCCGACCCACTGGTATCAGTGAGCAGCGTATCTGTGCCATCCTCATAGACCCCCACCACACCCAAATCAATATGGTACGCATAGGACACAACCCCGAAGTCCCCCGTATTTGTGGATTCCAGATCAAAGGCATCGACCCCGTTGCCCGTGTTTTTGATCTGATGGAAAAGATATGAGAACGAGCCAGGCGTGATCGATTTCGGCCCAGGCTCCACATCACCAAACTGGTTCGATCCAGCACAGGCACCACCGCAACCACCCAGGTTGTCGTCGATCTGGGCGCCCAGGCCCGCACTCCCGGGATTCGCGTTTGTGCTCGAGATGTGCCACCTCATGGCGCTACCTGCTGAAAGCCCCATGTCAGACCATAGAATGCTCCACTCCATTTCAACCCCCGCGCCATCACCTTCCGTGGCACCCATGCCCGACTCGTCAGGCAGTGTTTGGATCAAGAAGAGGTTGCCGGGCATGCTATAGCCATCAGAATAGCCGTTCTCATCGAGAAGCGCGTGGGGCCCGGTTCCGAGGTCGTCATAACCATAGAGGCCAAGCGTTACCGTCCCCTTGTTTCCTTTCCACTGGGCCACGATTGCGGTTTCACCGTATTCCATGAATCCATCGTTGTTGGTATCGGCATAGTACACGAACGTCTGGGTGTTCTTGCTGCTGCCCACGCGCCTGGTATACATGGAGAAATAGGTGTCGTCGTAGCAAGCGGCGGCGTGTATCAGGTTACGCCCGGTGGACTGGACCGGATAATCCAGATCGTCTGTGCTTGCTCCGTCGCACGCATTGTTGTCCATGTCGGTCACCACGGGACCCCAGTCGGACATGTCCCCGTCCACGGTTATGGTTCTCTCGGTGTACCTGCCATTGTCGTATCCGCACAGGCAGTCGGTGGACGGGTCGTAGTCAAAGACCAGGCCTAAGTCCTGAGCGCTGACGTCAGACCCGGCAACAGTAACATTCAGAGATCCACCCGCAGGATTCCAGAATAGCCAGTAGGCCGGTTCCGTCGGTGTCGTGTCGGAAAGCAGATCGTTATCGTCGAGTATAAGGAAGTAACTTCCGTTAGATACGGAGGGGAAGCTGTAGATTCCGCTATCGGGATCGGGTTCGGTCACCGCGAACGCGTAACCGCCGGAGATCAACTTGACCCACCCTCTCCCTATACCCAGTTCGCCTGGGTCAAACACGCCATTGGCGTTGATGTCGTGGTAGACTGTGCCGGAAACCGTTACAACTTCACCGATACCCAGCCATTCATACGTTCCCAGCCCACACGCGTTGTCGATCTGGAGGACATCCGACGTATCGTTCTGATCGTGGAAGTATAAACTATCTCTGGATAGGCCGGCAGACTGCCTGGACCACGCTCTAACGTGAATATTGGTGGGATTGCCGATAGCGCCTTTATTGACTGCCAACTGGAAGTTGCCGCTCACCACTCGGCACCACACGTCATCAGTTCCCTGGGTGACAGATGTTTCATAACCGTCGCCCTGAGCTCCTCCATAATCAGAGGTCAGAGGACTGGCGCCTCCGACATCGTTGTTGGAATCCCGGTATATCTCGTATCCCCCATCGAGGTATGCATCGACCCAATTAGCCGAATTGAATTCGACTTTCTGATACACCCCGACATAGTAGTCGCCGCGGTGACTCTCAGCGGTTGGATCGACCTCAATCTCGATTACAATCTCGTGAGTGGGTGACGCATCAGGATCGTAGTCTCCCATGAATTCGTATTCGACGTAGAAGTAGTCGGCGTCAAAGCCCCCGCGGACGTACTGTATATCGGAGGTTGCCGCATACTCCGACGGAGGGTTTACATAGTCGATGGTCTCGTAAATGTCGTTTGCGTAATCGTCACAGCCTGCACTTCCCTGTTCAGCCGGCCCGTAGCAGTCCGCCTGCTCAGATTGTACAGACCAGGCAGGGTCAGGTGCCCCATAGGTGATGCTTGTAACAGATACCGATGCCAGCAGCGAGAGGCCCAGGACCAGATGGCTCAATGGGAGGATAGGCGCCTTCCGTCTCATCAAGTTAAGCATGCCCATTACACCTGCCATTCCCCTATTCCGTGCTGAATATCCCAAGGCCATCACTCAATGTCTCCTGATCCACCTTAAGGCGTAGCCTCAAGAAAGGTCCTTGAGCCGTGTAGTTTCCATCAGAGAAGTCCTTATCCCTGAAGCCAATGATGTTGTACCCGAGACTTATCCATGTGTTGGTGACGACATTATAACCGACTGACAGGCCCGCGCCATAGTCCGACGTGCTGGAATTCCAGGAATGCAGCCTGCTTCCCCTTAAGCCCACATCCCATCTCTCACTCAGGTCGTGACGCAGTTCGAGGCCGATGATGTCGGTGTAGCCGGTGAAGTGGCTCGCCCCGATATCCTGGCCCGTGTACTTGGAACCATACTGGAAAGCGACCTGGTCCTGTCCGGTAACGCGGTAGTTCGTGTTCAGATTGTTGACGATCTGGCGCCTGTCGGAATAGGAGCCGTTGCCCCGGCATCGCTCGGTCCTCAAGTCAAGACGGTCGAGCACGGTCCAGCGGGAACCTGATGGACGGACGGCAAGACCGAGCCGTATGTCCCCCGCTATCCTGTCCAAACCGTCGTCGCGGCTGGCCCTCAGGAGCCGGCCTCCTACCGAGAACCCCAGGTCCTCGCGGGGCTCACCGAAGGTATTGGCAATCAGGGTCCACTTCTCTTCTTGATCGGCACGCCGCCATTCAAGCCTGGAAGTTGCCGACCAGGTCGGTTCCCTGTAGGCCAGACCGGTAGAGACCGCCACGAAGTCATTGTCGGCGCCTGAGGCCGGCGGGACATTCTCGTTGAATGCGGGGCTGTCTGGGTACTTGACCATGCGCGAATGGTCAATGGATGCATCGACGCACCACCTGTCATGGAAGCACCAGGTCTGGCGAAGCCCCAGATTGGCAAAAACGCGTGTGCCCGCCTCATTGAACCGCCGCTTAAGAGACGAGTTGACGCGCGCCCCGGTCCAAGGCGTTGCCTTGAGTCCGAAGCGGCTTGCCTGGGTATCGGCGTGATCTCCCTGGGTAACCTCATATTCGGCAAAGGCCATGACGTTTCTGCCTATGTCATAGTCGCTACCCACAATCGTGCAGGTAGGGTAATCCGGATTGGCGTTGCGGCCTCCCACCGACTGATGGTGATCAAGCCGCAACCTGAGGCTTGAACTGAACAACTTGCAGGTCGCACCAATCGTCAATTGGTCGGAGCGGGTCTTTGTTCCACCGTCGAGCTCATCACTAGCGTAGCGGAAACCGGCGCGCAGTGCGTAGCGGTCGCTCGAGAAGTTGAGCCTTGCCTCTCCGACATCGCGCACTGCGTCGGTGACCAGGTTGTAGTGCCGGTACGCAAGCCCGTCCACCCAGAAGAGATGGTTGAACCTGTGCATGGCATCGATGCCGAATTTCCGGGTTCCGATCTCCCCGGCATTCTGCTGGCCGAGCCCGAAGCGCCGGTCCAGCTCGCGCACATAGAACCTGTAGTCACCCCCACCCCAACGGTGCCGGTATTCGCCCAGGTAGGCCGTACCATCGACCTCGTCCTCGCCGGTTTCCACTCTGGTGGCGGCGAATTCGACCCTGAGTTCCCCGGCAGCGCCAACCCGGAGGCGTGCGTCGACACCCGCCAGATCACCTTCGCCTCCGGCTTCACCCTCGTGGACATAGGTGGCACCCAGTTCAACCGCCTGTCCGCCCAGGAGCACAGCCCCCCTGCCGCCATAGGTGTGGGCCTCGGCGGATTCCTCTTCGGACTCGTAGTCGATCACTATGAAGATGTGGTTGAGGTCCTCGTCCTTGCTCGGCACCGGCTCCCTGAAAAAGAGGGTCCCGGCTTCAAGATCGATATCGTAGTCGAGGTGACGCATCAGGCGGCGGGATGAGACAATAAGTTCGCTGCGGAAGCGGTCACGCGTCTCGAGCATGACTTTCTCGGAATTGAATATGACGCCCCGGTGCGACAATCTGTAAAGGCCCGACGTGCCGTCACCGCGGATCTCATCCCTGATGAAGGCCTGACCGGTCTCGGCCGCGTACAGGTTGAAAGCGTAGGGGCCGGTCCGGAGCTCGGACTTAATCCCGGTGAAGGTACGGCTGTATCTTGATAGCTCGGTAATCGTGAGCCCGGTACTGTAATCCCCGAACAGGGCATAGAACTCGCGGCGCTCGAGCCTGAGATAGAGATGCTCTCCGCTCGGGCTGTCATAGTATTGCTGGGTTGCATCACCATAGAGCGTGTAGTAGGCAGCGGGGTCGACAGTCTGGAAGAACCCCCGGCCTGCCCCGGTGCCGTATCGCTCGGTATCATATGCCATGGTCAGGAGCCAGCTTCCTTTGATCCTGCCCTTTGCATAGAAGGCGACGCGCCCATCCTCATGGAACTCATCCTCGACATCCCCGGGCTCAATGTCTTCCATGTTGGTGGAGACGGTATTGTATCCGAGGGTGCCTTCGGCGAGTCCTACCAGTATCCAGTCACGCGCTTCGGGTTCAAGCCAGACCCGCATTTCCTGTTCACCATCGACAAAGTTGAACCGGACCGTCGCCTCTCCAGACATGGCCGTAGGCTGCAGCTCGATGAGTGCGATTCCATCACTGCCCACGGTGTACTGGGGCTTTCGCTTGTCCATTCCCGAGAGGGGGAATCTCTGGTAAGTATCGAATTCCTCGAGCGAGAGGTGCGGAGGGTCGACCGAGTAGGCTCCCACCACACCCGTTCGGGCCGGACAGTCATAGCTGTCCACCAGGCGAACGGCGATCACGGGTGAGTCCATGCCATTGGCTGAAAGCCTGGAAACCTCCCGGACGAGCTCGGCGCGAACCGGGGGCCCTGAGTAGTGTATCGTACGCTCGATCGTACGTGTCTTGCCGCCATCGTCCCGGACTGCCAGCCTGAAGTGATTGTCCCCTTCCTCGAGATCGATACCCGACCAGCGGCTGAGTGCCACCTCGCCGCTTTCACCTTCGAGGGTCTTGTCGAAGTTGAGGGGATCCACTTCTCCGCCGTTGAGGAAAAGGACCAGCCGGTTTCCTGGCCTGTGCTTGATCACGATCTTAAGACTCGGTATCGACGGATAGAATCCGGTCTCGGGCCAGAGCCACTCGAGTCCGGGCTCGGCGGACGCAAGCCAGGTCTCGCTATAATCGGGCATGACCGCAGTGGCCTGAGTTTCCTCCTCAGGGGAATCGGGTTCCTCTCCGCCCCTGGTTCCAAGGGTATTCGCCACGACCCGGTCGCGCGCCCTGGTGGGCTCGAGTATCCTCTCCCCATTTGCCTCCTTGGCTGTCACCAGGGCCTCGACTCTTCGGTTCAGGGCACGCCCCTCGACTGTCTCATTGCCTGCCACGGGTTCATCGGGACCCTTCCCCTCGGCCTCGACCCGTGATGGATCAAGACCGAAACCCCTGGCAAGGTAGTCGCCCACGCTCCGGGCCCGCGCTAAGGAAAGCGCATAGTTGTCTGCAAAGAGGTGCTGGCTCCTTTCCCGTATGCGGCGGCTGTCCGTATGGCCGTCCGCCTCGACGAGCGTGACCTCGGAAGTCTCCAGCCGGTCTATTACCTCGTCAAGTTCCTGCCTGTCCTCCTGACCGAGCTCTGCGCTCAAGGTCGCAAAGTGAGGGCGCATGGTGAAACTGTGCTCCGCGGAGCTCCGGGTGTCCTCTATCCGTATCACGTTTTCAGCCACCGGTGTCCGCTGGTCGGTCTGGGTCGGGCTGTCGAAGGTAAGGAGCGCCCGAGTCGTAAGCTCACCCGGTTCGGAATACCTGCTTACCCCGCCGCTGAAGCTCAAGTCCTGCTCCCATCCGGCTCCTGCGTCGCCAAGCCTGTACGTCAGCACATTGGATACCACCGATGGGTCATCGATCGGCAAACCATCCAGGTCGCTGCTGCCATCCACATAGGTCACGCCATCCGGAAGCATGACCTGTACCCTGAGGTTCCCAACCGGCACGGCGCTTCCTGAGAGCCTTATCAGATAATCCGTGACGTCGCCCCTGACGATGCTTGCGAGCTCGAGCCCGACCTCACCGGCGAGGCGAGGCTTTGGAGCAATATGAAAATCCGCGCGCCACATGGTTCCTGCCTCAAGATCGACGAAGCGGGAATAGGGCCTGCCCGCGAAGCGGCTGTTGCGCTCGCAGGAAACCACCGTGTAGGCAGGCGGAAGACTGGCCGGGTCCAGCTGAACAACATGCACTCCGGGCCTCACTGCCTGGAAGTGGAACATGCCGCGCCGGTCGGTGAGAGTGTACGTCCCATCCTCCAGCATGATCCTCACGCCCGCGAGGCCGGCTTCGGCGCTGTCACAAGTAGCGCAGGAATCACACGCCGTGACACTCCCCACGATCAGGCTTCTCGCCGTCAGGGGATCTTCTATCACCCGCACCCTTGCCCGCGCGGTGTTGGAGATTATACCCGAGGTATCGGCGGCAACAGCGGTATTGACCGCGGGACCAGGCACCACACCTGCAGCGGCCTCGGTCACGTAGCGAACGCGTGAGGTAGAGTTCGAACTCAGGCTCCCGACAAGAAACTCAAGCATCCTTCCGTCCGAGGCGATCTCGGGATCCGGCGCACCTGTGCCATCGATAGTCGTTGATCCTGCCTGGTATGCGAAACCCGGCGGCAACCTGTCGCGAAGCATAACCTTGCCAAATGGCCCGGGCGAGGTGTTCTCCACCTTGAGGGAGAACCCGACGAAGTCGCCGACCGTGACCCACTCCCGGTCGGCCGCCTTGGTGAGAAAAAGCTCGGTCCCCGCCGGATCGATGGGGATATCTATCCGTGTTGAAAACCTGCACTTGACGACAAAGGATCCTCCCCGCGAGGCCGGCTCCACGATGGAGAACGGCGCCCCGGGCAGGGTCTGAATAACTTCTGTTGGGACGGTAGATGGTGCGGAATAGCCCTCGGGCGGCACAACCTTGAGCCGCTGGGTGCCGGGCTCGGGGAATGGGAAGCGGAAGGCACCCGCCTGGGGCCCATACTCCCTGCCGCTGCTGTCGATTACGCGTTCACCGGTTACCACGGTCGAGGGATACAGACTGTGGCCGTCTATCCCATGGACTGTGACTGGAAGCCCGGTATCCACATCGATAAGTGTGATTGCGACTCCGTTCACCGGCAGGCCGGTAGAGGTGTCGAAAGCGATCCCGGTGGTGTTTGTCCATGACGCGGACCGGGAGATGTCGCTCCCGTCACTGCCGTCGGTGTACTCGGCCAGGATCTTGTGCTCGTAGTGAACCGTCACCGTGCCGTTGTTTGCAGTTGCGGGCTGGTCGCTGATGAACTCGATGTACCCTGCGAAAACCCCGGTGCCGGTGCCTGTCTCGGTAAGACGAAGGAGCTCACTTTCAACGGTGTGACAGACCGTCACGCCTACCAGCACGGTCTCGGCAGTATGGGGGTCACTATTCTGGTCGAGATCGGTGAGCCGAAGGAAGATGGGTTCACCGGGCCGAAAGCAATCTGTAGATTTAAGGGCTACTGCGGCTCCAGGAACCGGCGGCACCGGGTCGCTCATCAGGCCAGGCGGCGGGATCGGCACAAATGGACCCGCTTCGGTTCCTGTCGTGCTAAAGTAGGTGATCGGAACCTTGACCAGCTCCGCATCAGGACAACCGGGAGCATAGTGCATGAACTCAAGTGTCGATGGAGTCCTCGGGCCGGTGGTGATTATGACTACCATGTTGGACGGGGACTCGATCTCGACCATGCCTCCGAAATCATAAATCGCAAGCGCAGTGTTGGGTATCTCCGTACCCGGTGGTACCGCGAGCGCACCTCCGCACATCAGCATGAGGCCGGTGAACAGCGTAACCACTGTGATAGCAATGGGTTGCGCCACGCGTCGCCCGCAATTCGAGATGACCGGTCGAACCCCCTTTAAGAAAAGTCCGATTGGCCGGTCCCTGAAGGAACCGGCCAACCTGTCTATCAATCTGTTTCCTGCCTCGGCGGTGTCCTGGACCGGGCCCAGCCCGTCACTCCGGGCAAGGTGACCTATCCGGGACAGCCCAGCCTTCAGCAGAGGCCAGAGCACAGACTTCATGCTTACGCGGCCTCCTAGTCGACGGTCACATCGAACGTTATCTGGGCGGTGCCGGTGCTGGCATCCACCACCGAATTGGTGACTCTTATGTATGCCACCGGTGAGGTTTCAGCGCCCACCCAGACAACTCCGTCATCGGAGTACTCCACGGTTATGGTGGCGCCGCCGTTGCTATTCGAGGTCGTCACCGAGCCGCTGACGAACATGGTGTTTGCCGGGATCTGATCCACGGTGATCAAGGTCTGGGCATCGGTGCCGCCACTATTCGCGATATCAATGGTGTACCTTATGGTCGCACCCGGTATTGCCTTGGGATCCGAAGCACTGAACGGATCGCTGACCACCACCGACGACTTGGTGATGGACAGGTCCGCCGATGCGATCTCGTAGTCGTCCTGATCGGAGTGCTGACCATCATGCTGGACGTCGCCCGTAGCGGTTCCGGCGGCGTCTGCGAAGACCACCTGAACGGTTCCGCTGTTCCAGGCCCCTGTGTCGGCCGTTGTCAGGTCGCCCAGCGATCCGCCCGTACCGGCATCATGCACCGTGGCAACCAGATGATATGAGGCTATCTCGCCATCCGCGGCAGTCAGCGGAGCATCCAGTACCACAAAGACATCGAAGAAGCTGTCCGAAGGCAGCTCGTCGATATAGTTGCCGGTGTCGGTGCCATTAGCATAGCTGCCGGCAACGTCCATCACGGAGTTCACAAAGTTGCGTGTGACCGGAGCCCGTTCAGGGCTCATATCGAACGCATCGGTGCCGCCGAACTTGGCAGCGCTTCCGGTGGTCACGGTGACCACGTTCAACGAGCAATCCTGAGCCGTGTTTCCAACATTGGTGACCCTGAAGGTCAGGACATTGTATACGCCGTCACCAAAAAGCGAACCCGGAATGACCGCAACCTCACTACCATCCTGGGCCACGACCGTAAGGTCCACCTTGTTGTCCACCGTGAAGGTGACAAAGCTCGACAACTGGGTCTGGTCAATACCGCTCACCTGGTAATCCAGGGTCGCGGTGTTGTCGATATCGGTACCCGAAGCGGTACCAGCAGCCAATGCCGTGTGGGGCACCGCAAGTGCCAGTACCACCGCACAGAAGAGCCCGGCCAGTGCCAGTCTTCCTCCTGCCATAATGCGCCTCCCTCCTTCCACGTGTTTTTGTCTGAGCATGCGATGTGCGCTTTTACCGTTTCCGTTGCCTTCCAAACAAGAAGCCCGTGCCTGCTTCATTCAATTGTCTCCTGCCCTTCGATCTTCTTATTGACAGGCAAACGGGATATCCCTCTCCGGTTCGCTTGTGATGTCCCCCCCGTTTCCGGCACGTCCGTGTCCGGCCTTGACTACTGCTTACTGCAACTGCGCTCGAAAAGTGACGAAGCCGGCCTCATCGGGCTCTAGCTCACCTTCGAGCGTCCATTTGACATGGGTATAGTCTGAAGGCGCCGCCGGACGCTCACTGCCATCTTCGGCCGGAACCATCAGGTTCTTCGCCACATCAAATGTCTTGCCGTCATTCACCGAGAAGGTCACAGAAGCTCCTTCACCGGATGCGCTCCCATCCTGGTAAAGCATGTGCTCCGGGACGGGGTCCGTGATGACGATGTTCTCGGCAGGCTCAGGTCCGACATTGGCATAATGGATGGTGTAGATGACTTCATCACCGGGAATCACCTTGGCGGCTTCGATCCGCTGGATCTCTCTCTCGCCATCCTCGGTGACCACTTCCACCTCGATCTCCGCCAATGTCTTGAGCTCAACCACTGCGTCCTTCTCCGCCACGACGGCGGATGAAAAGGTAAGAACCATAAGCACTGCCAGAAGCGCGATAGCCTTAAAAGACGACATTACCCTTCTCTCCTTTCCTTTAGTTGATGACAACACTGAATATTATTACCTGATCAGCCGACCCGGCCGGCATGTCGCCGAGGCTCACAGTCACCACTCCGGGCGTCGTGCCGCCGACATCGCCGGCATCGCCGTCCACGGGATCGGTGAGCGATGCCCCATTCAGGGCAAGCGTGCCGGCGCTGTAGGTCGTATTTGCCGGGATGAGATCCGTGATGACCACGCCCTCGGCCGTTCCGGAACCTGAGAACGATACTGTTATCGTGTAGGCGATGGTCGCTCCGGGAATCGGCTCCGTGCCCCCGAACGGATCGCCGACCGCCGCCAACTTGACCACATTGACAACCACATTGGAGACTATGTAGGTACCTGTGTCACTGCTGCTTCCGCCTGATGTCCCGACAACTGCGTCGGCGTCACACTCGGTGGCCTCAAGGATCACGGTGCCCGGGTCCCCACTGCCGGTATTGGATGTCGCCGTCAGGCGGCTCTCTCCCTCGTCACCGTCATCCAGATCCGGCGGGATGCCGTTCAGCAGGAATACGGCAACGGACTCGCCGGCATCAAGCACGGGATCATGGCCACCGGCGATATAGAGATCATCCGCGCCGGGGTCATAGGTGCCGTTGCCATTTGAGTCGAGATAAAGGTCTCGAAGGATTGGATTGAAGTCATCATCAGGCAGGATGCTCAAGCCCTCAAGCAGGAACGAGTCCGTCGCATTGCCCGTGTTGGTCACCAGAAATGTAAGCACCTGGCCGGCGTCGCCCGGACTCACCGTGATGCTGGCAACATCCTGCCACACGACGCTGACATCCAGCAACTGGGCGACCAGCGTTGATGTAGCGTTGCTATTTCTCGTGAATTCCTCTGTGCCAATCGTAAAGGTCGCCGTTGCCTGATTGACTATGTCGGTGCATGCGGGTGTGCTCTGCGCCATGAGCGACGCTGCAGCAATCCAGATCATGGTAATCGTAATCCCTAAAACGGCTGACCACTTCACCTCGAACCTCCTTGCCTCACTTACAGCCCGAGCAAGGACGCTATATTGGCATTCTCTGTGTCCTGCGGTGTATTGGTCTGCCGGGGGGATAGCGCACTGACAGGCCGGCCTTTGTGCGCGCAATCCGCGCAAAGCCGGCGGTGTTCCACAAATACTGCCTGCATAGACTGAGTTTGTTTGATTCATAATGGCCATGACTTCCAGTTATAAGATATCGGCGGGCTTGTGGCCCAACGTGAGCTGAATCTGAGCAGGATTAGCCGATAGTCCACGAACCTTGATGGAATCGGTGAAGGCGTATCTGTCTGGTATGAAAGGAGATACCACTGCCGTCGGGAAGGCGCCGGGAATGTGGCCGGGTTATCTCACCCCGCCCTTCGAAATTAGCATTATGTGTACTCCGCATCCCGGGGGACGCGCAGATAGTCTGCATATGGACATATGATTCGCTCAATCCGGTGTATGGCCCGCAGTGCTACCTGCCGAGGACCACTCGCTGCGTCGAGCGGGAGTCACCCCCTGCGCGATCGCGTAGACCACGTTCTTGCCTGACTGGCAGCCATTGGCGTTCAAAAACTCAAGCGTCACGGTAAAGGTGCCCGTTTCGTGAGGCAGGCAATCTAACCGGTTGCGGCGCTGTGCGCGGCAAATACGAGATCATACTCATCATCCACGGGTTCACCGAAGACCATGCGCACGCAACAGACGGCTTTGCCCTCCGGTTCCGGGTCCCGGAGCTCCTCGACAAAGGCCCGGGGCATCCCGGGATGAAGCGGGACATATATGACCCTCGCACCCAGGTCTCCGGCCCGCCACAATATCCGGAGGGCCGGCTCGATCCCGTTCGCCACCAGGGGGCCCAGCTTTCTTCCGTGCAGGACCCCGAACCCGTCTTCTCCTGCAAGGAGCAGTTTCCCGCCATCCTTTAGTATGAGCTTCAAAAGCTTGCTCCGGTCTTCCCCGAAAGCCCGCCTGTCCATCACAAGATACCAATCCGGTAAATCCGCGGCCAGGGTGACTTCCGGGACCGGCTGGCCGGGTTCTGTTCCCATGAATGCGATCCAGCCAAGATGCTCGTAGGTCACAAGTGCGCCCTAGCCCACCATTCGGCCGCCGAGCTCGGCCCCGATGAAATGGCCGCATCCTCCATCGGCGAGGAGCTTTGACATTGCGAAGAGGTGATCCTCCGCTGCCGGGTTGTCACGCCCCAGCGCAAGCACAAAGATACGGGAACCCTCCCTGAGCATGGTCTCGTCAGC
>JAUXGG010000107.1 GCA_030622265.1 Candidatus Eiseniibacteriota bacterium | reverse complement strand
TTGGCTCCGATCCGACTTCCCGCCCCGATCAGGATCGGAAAGGACACGTGGAGTACCTTCTCGGACCAGGCAATGTACTCAAAAATGCAGCCCCCGTAATAGCTCCGGAGCTTGACGAGGCCCTGCTCACCGAAGCCATCGGGTACCGGGTCGTTCACGATGCCGTAGCCGCCGGCGCCGAATGCCCACTTGTGGTTGACCAGAAACGCCGCCCGCCCACCTATAAACAGGGCGAAAGTCTCCTTGATCTGGGACTTCTTACTTACAATGCTGAAGAAGCCTCCGACTTCGGTCTCGTGCTTTATCAGGGTCTCATCGTAGGCATAGACGGATGTGGCGAGCAAGCAGATGCCCACAAGCATAAGTAGGGTTCTCATATAGCCTCTGTCCTCCAATGACTTAACAGCCAAGAGCTTCTATCGGCTTCAGGCCTGTACCGCATGAATTATAATTGGAGCGGGGCAGCGTGTCCAATCCATTCTTACGAATCGCCCTGGGCCGTGCATCATATGGGCCGCGCATCGCCCGAGGTTACAGCTTGAACAGCATCCCCTCCCACGTATAATGTATGGAATACAGGCTCCGAATGAAAGGAAGCCGTATGAAGCCAAGGATCCTAACCACCATGCTCGCGATCGCCGCAGTATTGCTTACGATGTTCATGCTTCCCCGTCCGGCTGCGTCTGCCGAGCGCGCCCGGGAGATCATGCCCTACGCCTGGTTCACCGGAATCGAGGGCACGATCACAATAGAGGGCCGGCTCCAGGGCATCGACGCCGGCACAGCCGATGTGCGGGACAATACCAATGCCGGGGGAAACGTCAGGTGCGAAACCTGGAGGGGCGGCAACGGCTTCTACCTTGATCTCTTCTATGCCAATCTTACTGGCGAGTTTGGTAGTGACGATGACAGGTCTGTCCTGGCCTACAACCACGAACTGGGATCCACCCCGGTCTTTGTCGACCAGAGGGACCGGGACAACAGGGAGATCCGCTACCTCTCCTTCGGAGTCCTCGTGGGGGGACGCTATTTCCGTCTTAAGAACACCCTCGAGGAGTCCAATGGCGACAACCGTGAGCAAACGGGGCAGTTCATAGATCCCATAGTGGGTGGATACCTGCACTACCGGATGGCCAGGGCCCTCACCTTCGTGGCCGCAGGCGATATCGGAGGGTTTGCCATAGGCTCCGAGTTCACCTGGAATGCCTGGACCCGGTTTCATGTCCGGCTCACCGATTGGCTATGGATCAATGCGCTCGCCCGCGCTTTCGACATCAGGTATGAAGAAGGAAGCGGTGATGACAGGATAGGCCTGAACGCGAGAATTGCCGGACCGGCTGTCGGGGTGATCTTCAGGTTTTGAGCCGTTTTTTACATATATGCTATTGCATATATAAAGTAAATGTGATATAAGGTGCGGGATACAACTGGTGTTGGGGGAGCCCAGACGCACGGGCTGAGAGAGTGAGTATTCACTGACCCCTCGAACCTGATCCGGGTAATGCCGGCGTAGGGATGCACGCTCCACTCGCTTTTCCCCTCTCCGGTTACCGTATCCTAAAGACACTACATCAAAACAGAGCGATAGAAGGAGGTACACGATGGCAGAAGCAGAAACCAGGGTCAAGGCCAGGTTCCCGGCAATCGGCAAGATCTCGCCCGACTTCTTCGATGAGGTGATCTACCCGCGCCTGGGGAGCAAGCGGAAAGAAGTGATTGTCGGGCCCCAGCACGGCTTCGATTGCGGTGTCGTTAAGACGGGGGACGGGCAGGTGATGGCCATTACCACCGACCCCATATTCATCGTGCCCGAATATGGTTTCGAGCAGGCCGCCTGGTTCGCCTGGCACATCCTGGCCTCGGATGTCACCACGTGCGGATTCCCGCCTTCTTATGTGGTTGCGGACTTCAATCTCCCCATGAGCATGACCGAGGAAGAGTTCGCCACCATCTGGAAAGTCTTCCACAGGGAGAGCGCCAGGTACGGGGCCGCCGTCATCGGGGGGCACACGGCAAGATATGCTGGAACCGATTACCCCATGGTGGGTGGAGCCACCTTCATGGCAACCGGTCCCGAGGACAGGTATCTCCACCAGGGCATGGCCAAGCCCGGCGACGTGGTGATTATCACCAAGGGCGCGGCCATCGAAGCCACTGGTATCTTCGCCTGCGCCTTCGCCGATGTCATAAGGGACAAGCTCGGTGAGGATATTCTCAAGAAGGGGCAGGATCTGTTCTTCAAGATGTCCACCGTGGACGATGCCCTTGCCGCCGTTGAGATCGGCGTGAGGGACGAGGGTGTAACGGCCATGCATGACGCCACCGAGTGCGGTGTCATAGGCGGTTGCTTCGAGATCGCCCAGGCGAGCGGTACCGGAATCGCCATCGACAAGGAGAAGATTGTCGTGCTCCCCGAGGTGCGCGCGATCTGCGATCACTTCGGGATGGATCCCCTGATATCGATCAGCGAAGGCACATTGCTGATATGTGTAAAGGAAGCGAAGGCCGCAGAGCTGGTATCGCACCTTGCATCAAAGGGGATCTCCGCAGAGGCGATCGGGCAACTGCTGCCAAAGGATGAGGGCTTCTGGATAAGCGAGACCGGCAAAAGGCGGACGCTCGAGCATCCCGTGGTCGATCCCTTCTGGGCGGCCATGGGAAGGGCGATGTCATAGCCTGGGACATTTCGACGCTTCTATTGAATATGATCTCAAATGCTATAGGATTGGAAACATGAAGCGGCTCTTGAGGCATCCTGCAACACATATCATCGCGCTTGGGTTTCTGCTCTTCATCCTGCGCACCATTATCTTCACAGGCGATGAAGCTCCGGATAATGTGATCCGGATAACCGAGGGCCAGGTCGAGGAGATGGTCGCCAAGTGGAGCATGACCTTCGCGCGGCAGCCCACTGACAAGGAGCTCACATCAATCGTCGGGGACCATATCCGCGAGGAGGTCTACTACCGAGAAGCCAGGAAGCTGGGCCTGGATAAGGATGATATCGTGATCCGCAGGAGGCTGGTCCAGAAAATGGACTTTCTCTCCCGGGACCTGGCCTCACTCGCCGAGCCCACTGAGCAGGAAATCGCAGATTTCTATGAGAAGAACCGCGAGAGCTACCGCATCCCGCCAGAGGTCACCTTCTCCCACATCTTCTTCAACATAGACACACACGGGCTCCTGGAGGCCCGGGACCTCGCGGTGAGCTTAAGAGACAGGATCAATGCAAACCCCGTACCTGTCGAGCAAGCCTATGAGATGGGTGACCTGTCTGTCCTCAGGCACCACTATAAGAATTGCACCCCGTCTGATGTTGAGGGCCTGTTCGGAAGGCAGGGGCTCGCCGATTTTCTCTTCCTGAGCGAGCCCGGCATCTGGCACGGCCCAGTGACCTCAGGCTATGGGCTGCACCTCATCTATGTTCACGACCGTATGGACTCCTGGATACCGGATCTTGAGAAGATAAAAGCGCAAGTTTTACAAGATTTGATGACCGGCATCCGCAGGCAGACCAACGATATCTTCTTTGCCGGCCTCCGCGGCAACTACGAGATCGAGATCGATGAGACTCTCCGGTCCAGGATAGACCTCGAGGCCTGGCAGCAGCCCGGGCAATGAGGCCGCAACCGATGAATGACCATGCTAACCTACTCAAATCACACATATTAGTAGGTCTTCTGCTTATCGTCGTGGTGGGCCTGACCACGCTCCTTCTCCCCGGACCGGCGAGGGCCGACATCATCCACCCGGCTTACCTCTGGGTGCAGGAGACCGAGCCGGGCCAGTTCGACATCCTCTGGAAAACCCCCCTTCGCTACAGCATGCGCCTGCCGGTCGAGCCCGTGTTTCCCGCTCACTGCCGGATGGCGTCAGAGCGTTCCGTGGAGGAGATCCCCGGCGCGGTGGCCGAGAGGTGGCGAGTGGATTGTGGCCCCCGGGGGCTGGAGGGCGAGACCATTGAGATAACCGGTCTCCAGCTTACCATCATGGATGTCTTTGTGAGGGTCGATCTGCTTGATGGGCGCATCTATGAGGACCAGCTGAGGCCATCACTCCCCAGGTACACGGTGGCCTCACGCGAGCCATTCCACCGGATCGTGGCCACTCACCTGATGTTCGGCCTCAGGCACGTGATCGGGCAGGTCCCCGTGATCCTGGCCGTCTTCGCACTTGTTCTCTCTGCCGGGCCCGGGATAAGATTCGCGGCTACCTTAACCGCCTTTGCCCTCGGCTATGCGGGTGGTTTCATCGCCAATGCCTTTGGCGCCATGGGAGCAGCCTCAGACTGGGGAGTGGCAGCCTGCGCCCTTTCGGCCTTCACCCTGGTAATGATAACCTTAAGTAACTTAAAGAAAATGCGTTACGCCGGAATCACCACCCTTATCTTCCTCTGGCTGGGCGTCCTCCTGGGCTCGACTCTGGGAGGCGACTGGAGCCGGGCAGGCCTGGCATATGGGGACTTTCCCCTTGCCGGAATCGCCCTTTTTATGGGTGTATGGCTGGGCCTCGGGCTCTTGGCATCGGTCCCGCTTCTTGTAAGGCTCATCCATCGGGATTTCAATAGCGACCGCCTGCCGTCCCTTGCGTCGCTCCCTGCATACGGGCTTGGGATAGTGGCGGTATACCTCATGATCGAGGCCGGCATCAAGCTCGCCTCCGGGGGAGTGATTCAACCCTACTCAAGGCCGGAATCCCTGTGTGTCGCCCTGGCAACAGGTATTCTCGTTGGAAGGAGCGGCGGGCGCAGACCACTGGCGATGGGATTGGCGTTTCTCGCCGCCGGAGCCTTCGGGCTATATGCAGGCACCTCAGGAACTGACCTTCCGTATGGTGCAGTCGCAATACCGCTTTCCCTGGCTCTCCTGGGAATCGCACTCTTGCTTTCCCGTCGCCGGCCCGGTGTTCCGGGCCTGGCACTGGCGTGCTTCTCCGGCCTCTTCCACGGCTGGATCAATGGCAGGTGGCTTGCCGAGCATGTCTCCGCCTCGCTGCCGAGCGCCGTCGGCGGAATGGTCCTGCTCGCCGGTCTGATCATGGCCGGAATCGTGCTGAGGCGGAGCCTCAAGCCGGCCAGGGCGGTGACACTCGATGTCATCGCCGGGGCAGGACTGCTTACCGGAGCCTTCATCATGCGCCTCGCCGGTTACCGGGCCTCGGCTTTCAGGGAAATGTCGGTCGGCGCCACGGGCGGGGTGAAGATACCCGTCCTGACCGCAATCCTCCTTGCCATCGCGCTTATCATTACAATCATAGCTCTTCGGAAGGGGACCTCCACCCTGCGGGCACCGAGGTTTGCCTTAGCCTGGACCCTTCTCCTGATCCTCGGCTTGATCGCAGTCCCCTATGGGACGCACGCCCTGAGCGGCGGGGCAGCAACGGCCGCCGCATTGAGCGAGGAAGAGGCCCGCGAGCTGATCGCGGGGCTCCTTGCAAACACCTACCGGGCGGTCAACTTGAAGGGCGAGGAAGAGATCTATGACCGGCTTTCCATGTCGGTTGACGGCGACCTGGTTGAGAAGCTCTACCTCGAGAGCCGCAAGCGCTCGGCAATCCCCAGCCAGGCCGATGCAGAGGCCAAGCTGATTGACGTTCAGGTGACCGAGATCCTCAAGCGTGGCCCCGCAACCGACGGCGCAGGGTATTCATTCACCACCCAGTGGCAGGTTGCCGGCACCATCCGTCACTGGGCCCACAAACACAATCGCCTCAACCGCTACTCGGGGGTTCTCACCATAAGGGCCGTGGATAAAGTCTGGAAGCTCTACGAGATCGAACTCCTCGATGAAACCCGTCTTTAGCCCCCGGACCGGGCCAATGTCCTTGAATACGCCGGATTTCGATTGATGATCCCATAGATTATGCCACAGCAACATAATGTCGTAGCAACATCCAACCAGATCCCGCATCGGTTATTCAGGCAAAAGCGCGGGGTAGATAGCGTGGATGACTCCATTGCTGGCTTCGGTGTTGGCAAAGAGAAATCTCGAGTTCTCGGCGCGAAGTTTGCCGTTTACCATGCTGATCGCAACGCTATCCCCGCCGATGGTCTTGACCGATGAGATCTTCTTTAGATCGCTCTCCATGAAGAGTCCCGCGAGCACATGGTGTCCAACAAACTCCCGCAGCCTCACCGGATCTTCAAGCAGACTATCCACTGTACCATCGGGAGGCGCATCAAATGCCTCATCCACGGGTACGAGCACCGTTACCATCTCATGATCTGCCGGCATCTCGGCAAGGCCCGCGGCTGCGGCATGGGCGGTACAGCCGTGCTGACCATTCCAGGAGATTGCTCCACATAAGTCGGATCGTAGCCATGTCGTTCTGT
>JAUXGG010000023.1 GCA_030622265.1 Candidatus Eiseniibacteriota bacterium | reverse complement strand
TCAGGTCGCTGTTTGAGTGCCTGAAGTCCCGCGGCTTATATGACAATACCATGGTGGTGATCTCTGCAGACCACGGGGAGTTCCTGGGGGAGAAGGACCTGGTGTCTCATGGCCTGTACCCCTATGAACAGTCCGTATGGGTACCGCTGATAATCAAGTATCCCAAGGGGCTGAACATGGAAGGATCAGTAGAGCGTCCGGTATCCACCATGGACATTGCGCCCTCCATTCTCGAGCTTGCAGGGACGAGGCTTGTCGATCACGTCCCCGAGGCCCAGGCGCTATCCCTGATCGGCGAGGACCAGCATGAGTTCGTGGTCACCCAGCGCAGGAACTTCACCAAGGGTCTGGACTTCTGGAAGAAGAAATACCCTGATCACTCATTCGAGCGCTACGATCTGGGTTTTCTGACATCCTTCAAGACGGCCACCCGCAAGTTCGTGTGGTCCTCCAAGGGCCGGCATGCCCTCTTCAACCTCGAGGCCGACCCACATGAGGAGCACGACCTCTATGGCGAGGATGAGAACCGCTCCCGCACTTACTTGAGAAGAGCGGAGGAGTGGATGTCCGGCCTTCCCAGGGTGGGAAGCCAGAGCATTGCGGAATTCGACGAGAAGATAAAACACCATCTCCGTGGCCTTGGCTACCTGGAGTAGCCCTGGCAAATGCCATTCAGGAGCGGCAGAAGATATCTGAGGCCAGGCTCGCCGCCGTCACCCGAGCGCTAGGAGCTCTTCCTCTTTTCATCGATCACTCTGGCAACATCCTCAACTACTCTTATACAATCATACCCCTTCTGAGCATTGACTTCAGGTTCTTCACCGTTCAGCATGCTGAGCGAAAAGGACCTGATGCAGACCTCGTAGGGGTCGAAGTAGATCGTTCCTTTTCCCAGTTTCTGCAGGAACTTGTGCCTGTAGTGTGTGCCCAGCGAAGACAGCATCTCGCCGATTTCACCCAGCGCGAATCCGGTACCCTTGAACCTTTTGGTATCTTCCATCCTGGCTCGCTTCACAATGGTCCCGCCGAGGAGGTCGATCCGAAGAAGCCCGTCAGTCCCGACCAGGAACATCAGGTACTCGTTTATTCTCGTATTACGTGACCAGTAGATGCTTGCCATTCCGGAGTCGGACTCAAAGGTCATCTGCACCTCGTCATAAGAGACCCAGGGCGCGTCATGGAATTTCCTGGCGGACAGGTCCTTCAGTTTTATGTCGCCGAGGAACTCCTGGGTCAGGTAAACTTGGTGGGGCAGTGCCTCACAGATCCGTCCCCCCGGGGTATCGTGAACCCAGTGATCCTTGTTGCTGATATACGAATCACCTTCAAAGGCAGTACCCCTGAAGATGGCGGTCTTCAATACGGTCCCGATGTCCCCTCTCTTGACCATCTCGCGCGCCTGCTGCACGACCCACAGAAACAGCAGCTGGTGGACCACACCCACGTCGACTTTCTTCGCCGCCTTCTTCACGGCGTTCACTATCGCTATGGCTTCTTCCGACGTCTCTGTGAAGGGCTTTTCCATCAGGACGCTGGCACCGGCCTCTATCGCTTTCAGGCTAAGCGGCAGGTGAGTGTTGGTGGGAGTACAGATACTCACGAAATCCAGGCCTTCGCGGTCCAGCATTTCTGCGACATCTGTGTAGTGGGTCGGAACGCCATACTGGCTGGCCACCTTGGCGCCCATCTCTTCACTCGCGTCACAGACGCTCTGAACCCGGAGCCCCGATATGCTCTTCATCGCATTGAGGTGCACCTTACCGGCATACCCTGTCCCGATGACACCTACCTTCAAACTTCGGCCAGCACTAGTGGGTCCCAATCTCTTTCCTCCCTCTGCAGATGATTCTCACTATCGACTACCGATGGCTCATCTTTGACCAGATTGCCCGGTCGGGCAGGCCAGCTTCTTCGGTTGCCCGATCCCGTTTTGCAAAGTCATATTTGATCGATAGGATATGTATATCTATCAGATGGATTGTGCAATGTCAAGGCGGATCTTCCGTGTGGAGTTCCTCCGAGAATCTCAGGGGTCGAAATCGTACGAGGAATGGCCTTCTGAGGGTTTCTAAGAGCCTCTCCATCCCGTCGGCAAGCGAAATACATTCCACACAAGGCCAGCGCCATCATGTTCTGAAGGAGGAGAAAGGAATCCCCGTTGAGATTCTCAGGCGAAGGAAGCGATAGCGGGATATCCACTGAGGTTTTGGCTCTTGACCTGCGTCTCCGAAGTCGATATCATAGCAAGTAGCAAACAATTAGATGGAGCGGGGCGGCATAGCCAAGTGGCTAAGGCGACGGTCTGCAAAATCGTTATCCCCCGGTTCGAATCCGGGTGCCGCCTCCATTTCTTTACTTTCTTCAACCTCGACTGGGCGAACTCATCGGCGGTATGCTTCGTTTGTGATGGCTGCGGCAATATCGACTGGTTCCTGCCGCAGCGCTGGCAACCCGTGCGGCTTCTGCGCATGCCCGACAGCTTTCCCCAGGCGTATTGACGCTCCTCGCGAGTTTGGCGATAATCAAGCAGGACAGGTACTATGAACAAAGCAATGGAACAGAGGTATTGTCGATTAATCTGCGCGCACGGCGTCCCGCGTCAGGGGCTTTCATCTTCCTGTGTCTCGCCCTGATGACTTCTTGTGCAGACAGGGACCGTGATGGCAATTGGGTGCACTCGGAGCGGGGTGAAGATCCCAACTATGTCACCGTCTAAGTGCCCGGGAATGAGAGACGGGGTCACGCGGCATGCATAGACTTTCCCGGCTAGTAGTCCTGGTCGGAGTCGGAGCGCGAGATGTACCAGCGGCCGTGTGAGAAGATGCCGGCCTCTTCCGCGTCCTTATCATCACTCCTTACTATCATGCCCAGGGGCTGGGCAAGCGAGCACGGGTACCTCTCCACAACCTGGGGCGCCAGGGTGGGAGGGAGGTCCACGCTCACCGCGCAAGCTCCCTTTGATTTCAGGAACTCCACGGTCGCGTCAAGAAGGGTGACGAGGACGTCCTGCCGTGCGGGATCGACGATGAGATCCAAGATGATTCCCAGCGGTGGAGTCTCATCACTGAGCCGGCAGACCGCCAGGCCGGCCGCAGTACCGGCTCCGCCGGCCCGAATGAAGTGGTACTTGTGGGTGGGATGGGAGACATAACGCCAGTGGAGATACTTCCGGTCTCTCTCCACACCGAAGCTGTAGCTTGCGGCCATCTGGCCCCAGAGCTCATCCGTTCCATCGGGTAGATCGCGGCCTATGTCCACGGCGAGCGAACTCTCGCCCGGTCCGGGGATTCCCCTTGCCAGGACCTTCGCCAGCCTTAAGAGGTCGCGCGGCCGCCTGGCTTTTGCCAGCCGCATGCCGAAGCAGCACCTCGAGAGCACAAGAGTGGCGTTGGTGAAACCCCAGATCACCCTGAAGCCGACCCCAGTGGCGACGCGAAACGATACCGGGCTCCAGCCGAGGACAAATCCCACACCGGGGTAAGAGTTCCAGGCGGTAAGGAGTTTTCTCCCGATCCCAAGGCCTCTCATCTTCGTATCCACTATGAAGTCAACGCCCCACATGCCCAGCACGAGTCCCCCGGGGGTCCGGAGGCTTACCGGGACGGTCGCAACCATGCCGCCAAAGTCGCCGCCGACGCGCGCCACCCAGATCAGGGGCTCTCCATCCGGATTGTTGGGGTTATCATAGTATTCCCATCGCCACCTTGCGAGGCGTCCCTTATAGGCACCTTCACGCTCGGAGGGGGGCAGCTTCTCTATGAGCATCCTTACGGCATCGGCCTCGTCCTCACGGGTGAACCTTGTTATGGAAACGTCGGATGTCACGGCTATCTCCCCATGGTTTCGAGGATGCCACTTATTCGGGTATCGAACTCCGCATAACTCCACCGGCTGTCAACCGGCAGGCGCTTCATCTCAAAGAGGTCGTCGTCCGGCCGGTTGAGACCGGGTATCCCGGTGAAGGCTGCCACATAACCGGCGTCCCTGACTTCCTGCTTCACCATTTTGTTGAAATCACCGCGCAGGCCGCTGGGGTAGGCAAAGCACCGTGCGGGTCTCCCTGTCATCGACTCCAGCTGATGCTTGCAGTCCACGACCTCGGTGCGGACGCGCCCGCAAGTCTCCTGCGAGAGGATGGGATGCGAAACCGTGTGCCCGCCGAACTCGACCCCCTGCTGCGCCATCTGGCTTATCTGGCCGGAGGTCAGAAATCTCACCTTCTCAAGCTCCGGACTCCGGGCATCGACCTGGAGCTTCTCACACAGAAGCCTGACCTGTTCGGCGGCGTCCTCCAAAGGAAGGCGCTTCAAGCGTGGCTTGAGCGAAACAGCGGCGCGGCGTTTCTGAATCTCAGTGCCCAGGGGCATGTCTATATCGAGCAGGCCGGCAGGCAGGACCTTTTCCTTTGAGGAGAAAACCGCGAATTCCAGAAGATCATTCCACAGGACCCTGTCGGTATCAACAAACCCCGTGGTGACAAAGACTGAGAAGGGGATACCCATCTTCTTGAGGAGCGGGAACGCATGTGTGTACGCATTGGCATATCCATCATCCACGGTCAGGACCACGCCCTTCCGGGGACTTCTTCCAGCACCAAGCCCTTCTATGAGGGTCTCCATGGAAACGAACACATAGCTTCCGGAGAGCTTCTCGAGTAGTCTCCTAATCTGCGCCGGAGACATGAACTTCCCCGTGGCATTGAACAGGCGCGCCTCATCATCGGGCAGCACCCCGTGCAGGGCCAGCACCGGTACCGCCGAGGGATTGAGCGTCCGCCAGATGCGGGCAAGCCCGAAGCCGGAAGCCAGCTCCAGAAAACCTGTCTTTGCACGTCTCTTGTCACCCATAAGCGCTTACCTGAAGAAACTCCCCATGAGTTTTCCAAACTTATACCAGCGCAGCCTGGTGCCGCCGAAGGCGAATCCCTTGTAGCTTTCGATCATGCGCTTCAGGAACTCACCGTCTATGAAGGCCCGTTGCTTTCCTCTGAACTGCCACCAGGGCGCCACGGCCATGCGGCGCACCCACATGGGATCATCGCCCGGCCGGTTCCGGTGCGGGCTCTCATCACGACTGCTCAATGTCCAGGCTTTGTATCCCGCCTCCCGGGCCACCTCAACTGCTGTCTCATCATAAGATCCCCCCGGCCAGCAGAGAAATTCGAGGGATCTACCCAGTATGGTTTCGAGCTCGTTCTTGCTCAGGACTATCTCATCCCTGATCCGGGTCATTCGCTCATCGTCGCTCTCATGCCTGCCGCCATCGCCCTTGCCGGGGATGGTCCGGGATACGCCGAAGAGGTCTTCGCGCCAGTCCGGTTTCTCGGAGAAGAGCCTGCCCCCGTTGGCCGCAACATACTCGGTCAGGGCTTTGCCCAGCGCCGGATCGGGGAAGTACCGGCGGGCCACCAGCGACTTCTTGTGCTCGAAGACAGGACTTCCCAGGGGCAGGAATTCACTCTGGTCCTCTCTCATGTAAAGAGGTTTGCGGTCGGGCCTCTCATTCCAGGCAAGCCAGGGATAGGCATCGCCGGGGTGGTGGAAGTCCACGATCTTATCCGAGGTGAAGTACCAGGTGTGGGTCCGGCAGTGCCCCTCGATATCAATGAGATCGGACATCAGCATGCGTCTCATCTCATCCTGACAGAGAAAACCCCGCCACTCGAGGTCTTCCTTCTTCGCCCGCCCGTCCCAGACGTCGGCGAGGTTGGGCCGCGCGGCGCTGGCGCGGTCCACGAAATCAGTGGAAACATAGATCGTCGCCCTGAATCCGTATTTCCTCAGTATGGGGAACGCGTATACCCAGTTATCCAGGTACCCATCATCGAGGGTAAGCACGACGGCCTTTGGCGGTATGCGTCCCTTGCCCAACATGTACTCGTAGAGCTCTGAAAGCGAAATGGTGACAAAGCCCGCCCGGGAAAGCGTTGAGATCTGGTCTTCGAAAGTGGCAGGGTCAATCGAGAGAAAGCTATAAGCCCAGTTCTTGATCCGCGGGGCCACCGAGTGGTACATGAGAACAGGAACAGGTTCAGCCATGATTCCTAGACCGCTCCTTTAGCCTTGTGCCTGGCCGGCATCGTTCTCGCCCTTAAGCCCTATCTTCGATATCACGAAGCGGTGCTTTCCCGTGGGTGTGCTGTCCAGCGAGGGCTTGAGCTCAAAGCGTACCCGCATCTCTTCACCGCAGGCCTCGCGGACCTTACCGATCACATACTGACGGATCTCGTCGGAGAAGTCATCGGTCGGGATAAAGGCAATCGTGATCTCATCCAGCTTCTCCTGGATTACCTGCCAGCGCTCGATTCCCTGCTTCTTTCTTAAGAGAATGGTCCAGAAGGTCCCGCCCAGGAAGTTTCCATTGGGAGCCCGCACCACATCGAAGGTTCTCCCGATCGTGGTCTCGAGGCGCGGCAGCCCCAGACCGCATGAGCACTTCTCCCAGGTGATGGTGCCCATGTCCTCGATCGCGTACCTGATAAATGGCATACCGAAGCTATCTAGATCAGTAACCAGAAGCTCCGTGAAGGTGTCGCCGCTGGTCGAGTCCGTCACCGGGAGTTCCTCAAGGAGGACCCTTTCGGCGCAGATATGAAGTCCGTCCCTGAGTTTGCATTCCCTGGCGATGGCCCCGAATTCACGGCACCCGTAATGGTTATAGGCTTTGATGTGGAAGGCTTTCTCTATGACCTCGCGCTGCCAGTCGTAGAAGGTCTCCCCTGAGAGCACCACCGGTCGGGGGCGGATGCCGTCGATTCCCGCCTCGATGAGCGAGGCTGAGAAGTGGGCAAGCGCGGAGGGGTAACCCAGCATCATGTCGGGGCCGAACCGCTGCAGTCTCCTGGCATAGTCATGCACGCTGTCCTCGTCCATCCGGTAGGCGGACAAGAGCATCGTGTTGGAAAAGTACCGCTTGAGCACGTTCTTGATCTTGCGCGAGCGGTCTTCGTCGAAGGCGGATCCCCAGAGAAGCGCCATCTTATCGCCGATATCGACATCGAGCCACCGGTTCGTGCGGATATTGTTGGCCCTGCGGGCCTCAGAAGCTTCCTTGCCGACAAAGAAATAGAGGTTCTTACCCGTGGAGCCCCCGGTACTGTCCGGGTCGAGCTGGCTCCTGGGATAGATCTCGGATATCAGGGCATCGGGATTCTCGCGGATATCATCCTTGCGGAGCACGGGAAAGGACTGCAGGTCCTTTTCCGTCTTGATATCACCGGGCTCGGCGCCCAGACGCTTGAATACATCCCTGTAGTAGGGGACATGTTTCGCTGAATACTCGAGGAGTTCCTTGAACTTCTTCCACTGGAACTCCCGGACCTGCTCGGGCTCCAATTTCTCGACCCGGTGCATCTCGGCCAGGTAGTCCAGAACGCCGTCGCGCTTTATGGCTCTATACGCGGGATAGAGGAGCTTTCGAATAAAGAATCTGTTCATCAAACCCTCCCATTATTCTCGGCGGATTGTAACACGCACCTTATTCGACGTCAATGCGGGAACGTGGACGGCGCTTCGCCCTTAGTGCATCTTGGTCAGGATTGCTCTTGCGGGACACAACATCCACCGATATAATGCTTATGGATTCGGTTGAGCTTGAGGAGGATGAAGGTTGATCACAGGCCCTCGGAAAGAAATCCAACGGATCGTGGATGAGTACTGCCGCGCAAATCCTGCCGGAATCCGGGTGCTTGATGCCGGCTGTCGCTGCGGCAGCCGTATCCGCTTTCCTGAGACGGCAAAGATTTCCGGTCCCAACCCGCTTTCGTTGAAGTGGCTGATAAGCAAATGCACCCCTCAAGTTTTCCATGAGTGGGTCTATCGGAATGTTTACCAATACGAGCATAAGCCGTTCAGGACTCACATGAAGCTCTGTATCTCACCTGGGCGCCTTCTCGGCTTCTTCGAGGGGCACTGGGTCGAGTATACAGATTTCGAGGACCATCTATTCAAGAGGTCCTGTCTCAACACCATCTACAGAGCCGTCACCTCCGTTATAAGAGTCCTGGCTCTGGGCAGATATGATCCCCGCTCGAACCCAGTTCTACCTGGTGGTCAGGAAGACCTCCTGACTCATAGAATGGTCAAGACTTAAGCCATGAAAGCGGGTGTGTGTGACTCGACTCTTGCAGCGGGACAGGATAACGACATCGGTTTCCCTTGTGCTCGGCCTCTTGCTGGCCCAGAAGATCGTTGCCTTCGTAAGGGGAGTGGTCTTTGCCCGCTTGCTCGGAACCAGTGAGTATGGCGTCTATACTCTGGGCTTCTTCCTGATCCTCATAATGGTCGCGGTAACAAGCCTCGGTATCCCGTCAGCGTTCGGCAGGTACGCGCCTCGCTACCAGACACGAAAGGGCCTGCGCTGGTTCTTTCGCAAAGCCTATATTCTTAATATCATCTTCTCGTTTGTTGTCGGCGCCGTCGTGTTCATCTTTCCGTCCTTCTTTTCCACCCTGATATATGGCGACCCGTCTCACACGAGAGTCATGATGATAGTCGCGCTTTGCGTGCCGGGCCTCGTGCTTCTCACCAATCTCATGCACACCTTCTCGGGCCTCAAGCTCTTCCGAGCGAGCTCGGTCTCGCAGTTCTGCCAGGCCGCTTTCTTTGCCGTGGTGGGAACCATACTCGTCCTGGCCTATGCCTCCGCCTCAAGCGCCCTTTTCGCCCTCGCCCTGTCGATCCTGGTAACCCTGGTTCTCTTCATGCCGCTCTTGATCAGGTATCTTAAGAATGAGGAGCCCGAGTACAACCGGCTGGACGAGCCGGGCTTCTACCGGCGCCTGCTTCGCTTCACAATCTGGTTCACGGTGACCCCCATTCTAATCCAGATATTCCACTATGTTGACAGGCTCACGCTCCAGAGAATGCTCACTTCCTCAGACCAGGGCGTATACTCAGCCGCCGTCAATTTAAGCGCCACCATCTCCGCCGTGGGCCTCGCGGTCAATAATGTGATCTTCCCTCACTTGAGCACCGCCTGGGAGGCGGGCAAGAAAGAGCAGGCGCTCTTGAGCCTGGACCTCGCCGTGAAGTTTACGGCCGTTCCGCTCACCGTGATCGGACTCCTCCTCATCCTGCTTGGCAGGCCGATCATCCTGCTGCTTCTGGGCGAGGCATATGTCGCGGGAGCCGACGTGCTGCCCTACCTGGTCGTCTTCTATCTCCTCACCATATCGGTCTGGCTCTTCGGTGTGTATGCAAGCCTCGTTGAGAGAACCTATGTGTCGACCATCGGGCTCGTCACGGCTCTTCCGGTCAACGTGGTCCTCAATCTCGTGCTGATACCCAGGATGGGAATAGTCGGTGCGGGTCTCGCCACGATGCTTTCATATGTATTGCTGTGGATCGTGGTGGTTGGTATCTGCAGGGCCTTCGGCATGCCCTTAAGACCGAGGACGGTGGCTGCATCACTCTTCCCGTTCCTGCTGCTTCTGCCTCCGCTGCTCGCTGCCTGCGCTGTGGCGGGCGCGACCTATCTCTGTTTCCGCACCGAATGGATCATATCCAGAGATGAGAGGCGGCGCGTCTTCGGCGAGGTGGGTCTCTTCTTAGGGAGGTTGCGGAACCGTTAGAGGTGCTTGCCCGGCCGCTCGGGTCCGACCTTAGACTCGCTTCTCAGGTTTGACTTGAACATCATGCCGTCTCTTAATAGAATATGGCGGGTGCCGGGGTGGCGGAACTGGTAGACGCCGGGGACTTAAAATCCCCTGGATCGTAAGATCCGTGTCGGTTCGACTCCGACCCTCGGCACCAGTGATTCCATTCCTTTCCGATCCTCGCGGACGAGTCACTTTGCTGCTTTAAAGTAACTTCTTAGCAAGACTTGCTAACTTCTTTGTATGATAAGGGAAACCCTTTGCTTAGACGGGGTTTTTCGACTTGACTTTGAGGCCCCATTGCGATAGAATGGTATAAGCCGGTACGAGGATGTGGTGCGGGGCAGGGAAGCCTGGCTTGACGGACTCGCCCGCTTCCTTGAGGCGGGGGGTGTTGTTTCTGCCCATTTAGCGCTCACAGCACGACCTTCGAGCCGATGCCACACGCGCCCGATAGTGTCCTGCCAACATGGCGTTGAAGTGCTTGAACATCCCGTGCCGGCTGCTACTTCCCATCTTGACATACCTCCGAGCGGTAGCTATCCTATTCCTTTGACCTTACACTCGGGGAGGATGCAGTGAGAATTGTCCTGGCTTTGCTGGTAATGGTGCTCGCCCAGGGGCTTGAAATCGACTGGAAGGGCGACGAGAAGCTCGCGCAACGAACCAAAATCTCAGAATCTCTCGTGGACTCACTCGGACTGAAATACTACCGGGCCAAGTTCAAGTTCAATCCCTCCTGGGCAACCTCCAGGGGGTTTCACGATCACGACGCCAATCTACCCACCTTCTTTGCGCGCAGAGTCAACCGTTTCCTGAACCAGACCAAGCGCGCGCACAGGCGGCTCGACAAGGTGGTGGAGGACAGCCTGGGCATCGACAAGTGGATAGACTACAAGGCGCTCCTCGCCGACATGGATACCCAGATTTTCCTCCTGGAGGAACTCGAGGTCTGGAGGTCGTGGCCCACCCTGTATGCAGACGGATGCATCGAGGGAATCTATGCCTTGCTCGTAAGCCCGGACAGGACGAATCTCGAGGAGAACCTGGCCTCCCGGCTCTCGGCGATACCGGAGGTGGTAAGCCGCGCGCGGGAGAACCTCACCACCCCCTCAAGGCTTCACTGCGAGGTCGCAGCAAGAAGCCTCAGGGATTTCGTGCCTTTCCTCGAGGGCCTTCCCGCTGAGACGGAGGACTTCAGCCTGGATCCGGCCCTGCTGGATTCCGCGGCGGCTTCGCTTGGAGGCTTCGCCGACTACCTCGACTCGCTCTCCGGCGATGCCGATCCGGAGTTTGCCCTGGGATACGACAACTTCACGAGGCTCCTCGATCTTAAGCACATGATCAAGGACGACCCTGAGGACCTGGTGGCCTACGCCGAGAAAGCCCTCTCGAAGGCCAGGGAACGACGGGAAACCCTCCCGGCGGCCGCAGGCGGGGAAGCTTTCGATACGACCGCGGCCCTGGCGCTTACCCCCGAAGGCGTGCTCGACTACTACCGGGTGGAGGCGGAATCCGCACTGGCCTTCATCGAGCGGCGCGATCTCATGACGCTCACCAACGGGAGTACCCTTGAGATCGCCCCGACACCCGCCTTCTTAGAACACCTCATCCCGGGATACGCGTATCACCCACCCGGCCCCCTGGATGATGACCAGGTGGGGCGCTTCTACGTTCCGCTTCCCGCCGTGCTGGGCCTGGATGCGAAGATCAAGTACCACTGGGATTTTACCCGGGGAAGGCTTGCC
>JAUXGG010000044.1 GCA_030622265.1 Candidatus Eiseniibacteriota bacterium | reverse complement strand
CCCTTTTCTTTTCGGGCAAATTCACAACCCTGGGGTCAGGTACCGACTTGTGAATTCCGTATCCGGATAGCCAGCACGAACTGCTCGCGAACCGCATCGAATTCGGTGCCCTTACCCTCTGCCACCGACCATCTGCTGATCTCATCAAGGTCGATTGGCCTGCACTCGGCTACGAGGAGTGCCTGGTGCATTGACTGCTTGTCATTCCAATGGTAATAGGCGGCAAGCCTGTCTTTGATGGAGTCTGTCGGAGAGAGGAGAATCAGCTTGCCCGTTGGGAGTACCATCTCCTCGAGATCCTTGACCGGTTCGCGTCCAACCGCCAGGGGACCGGCGGGGAAATCAAGGAAGAACTCAGTCTCCGGATGTTCGAAATACCGCGCCCTCTCGGTAAAGCCGATTTCTGACAGCACCTCCCTGAGTCGTTTTCGCTTCGACGCGACCCGCTCGACGAAGTCGAGGTCGAAAGACTGGTAGCGGGATCCTGTGTGGATCGATACGGCCGCACCACCTGATAGCACCACTCGTATGCCGTTCCGGTCCAGGTGTGAACAGACGTATGCAGCAAGCTCCCCCAGCGACATCGCTGATACCGGTTTCATCACGGCTTACCCTTTCTTCTTGGCCGCCGCCTCTTCATCTCGAGCCGCTGCCTCTCTTCTGCGGGATAGAACTCAAGCGTCCTCCGAAGCAGTGCGGTCAGCTCAGTCAAGAATGGATATCTGGGATTTAGCCGGAAGAGCCTCGTCCGGCCGGCTCTCCTGCTGTAGATCACTCCCCCGTATTCAAGTCGGTCCAGTTGTTTCTGTATGGGATCAAGCCCAGTGGTGAAGAAGCGCGCTATCTCACGGGCATAGCCTTCCTCCCGAACGAGTAGGTAGATGAGAACACGCTCGCGGTTCACCGATCCCAGAAGGGGCTCCAGCATTAGCGACCTCCTTTATAGGTCATACGACATACTTTTGATGTCAGTTTAGCGAATCCTCCTGGGCGAGTCAAGGGATTAATCTGCGGACGCATGTGTTGAATGGATGCCTGGATCTGTGGTATAATACACTATGAATAGGATA
Source organism: Candidatus Eiseniibacteriota bacterium (assembly GCA_030622265.1). GTDB lineage: Bacteria > Arandabacterota > Arandabacteria > Arandabacterales > Arandabacteraceae > JAUVJV01. Next base: position 7,777 of record JAUXGG010000044.1, on the reverse strand, counting down.
ATGCGGCAGGTCGCTTTCTCATCCGCTCAGCCGTTCCTTCTGGTTTTCCTAATTCTCCTTATTCTGATCGGCATAACAGGCCGCTCATGTGCTGCAGGCATCCATCTGAACCAGGTGGGTTACCAGCCGGGCGACGCCAAGTGGATCGCCGTGAGTGAGGCCGCCGATAGCTTCAAGGTAAGGGTGAGCGGAACCGGGACCGTCACCTATTCGGGCGCCCTCGTGCTCCGGCGCGCAGCCGATCCGGCGAGCGGGGATAATGTCTACCAGGGTGACTTCACCGGCCTGACGACGCCCGGTGCATACTATGTTGATGTTCCCGGTATCGGCAGCTCATTCGAATTCATCGTAGGCAACGGCACGCTGGCCATGCTCTACAGGCAACTCCTCAAGGGGCTCTATTACCAGCGATGCGGTACGGCCATCCCTTCTGAGTATGGCGGTCTCTGGACCCACGGGTCCTGCCACGATCACGGCGGGGGAATCGCTTCCTACGACTGGGCCACGACGGGAGGGACTCCCGGGGGCTACAGGAATACCATCGGCGGCTGGCATGACGCGGGGGATTACGGCAAGTACTCCACCAATAACGCCTATACGGTGGGGATTCTGCTTCAGGCCTATGAGCAGTTCGATACCTGCTATACCTATGATGATTGCGGCATCCCCGAAAGCGGAAACGGTGTGCCGGATCTCCTGGATGAGGCGAGGTGGTCGCTGGAGTGCATGCTCAAGATGCAGGATGGCAGTGGTGGAGTCCGGCATCGCGAGTCGACCGCCGACTATACCCTGCTCGGCCCTGATGAGGATACAACACCACGCTACTATACGGATGTATCAAGCGATGCCACCGCGGCCCAGTGCGGCGCCATGGCTCTCGCCGCCCGGGTGTACCGGGACTTCGACGTCTCGTTTGCGGCAGCATGCTCGGTGAGCGCTCACGCCGCATGGGACTGGCTTGAGACCAATCCTACCCGCGTGCCTTCAGGGGGCTTCGCCAACCTCTACGGGCATAATGGCGCGACCTATGTGGCGGGCAATGATGTGCATGCCCGCTTCTGGGCGGCGGCAGAGTTTTTCCGTCTGACCGGGGATGCTTCGGCCAAGGCCTACGTGGATGCCCGCTGGGGTGAGGGTCTTGCCTTCAACGGGGTGTGGTATCCGGACTCCTGGGGTGACATGGCCAATATGGGAGCCTTCACTTATCGTGATGCGCCGGGAGCGACTCCGTATGTGGTATCAGGCGGCTGGTGGGGGATCGAGCAGAGCACCTTATCCTCGGCTGATGTATGGACCACAAGAATCGATCAGGACGGCTATGGCTGTGCGGCATCGACCGATGGGGGAGTGGGAGACTATTACTGGGGATTCACCGGTGTGATCCTGCGCTATGCCTGGACCCTGATCCAGGCGCATCGCTATGATGGGAGCGACGAGGCCCATGAGCGAGGGGCGCTCGAGCAGCTCAACTATATCCTCGGACGCAATCCTATGGGCAAGGTCTACATCACGGGCATTGGCTCCAATTCAGTGCTTCACGCCCACGCCGCCTGGAACACGGCCGCGGGATATACGGCCATCGAGGACTCTCTCTGTCACCCATATCCCTACAGCCTGGTGGGCGGGCCCAACCGCGCAGACAATGACATCTCCGACTACCCGGGGAAGTGCTACGAGGACATCGCAGATCCGGCCTACTATAACCTAGGGAACTATACCCTGAATGAAACATCGGTCAATATCCAGGCATCCCTGATCGTGATCGCGGGCTATTTCGCCGGTGGAGACGAGTCTGCCGGAGTTCAACCGCCTGAGAATATTGACTTCCCGCTGATCGCTCGAGCGTATCCAAACCCGTTCCACCGGATGACAACTCTGTCGTTTTCCCTGCCAGCGGAGGGATCGGCCAAGGTTGCCGTTTATGATGTTGAGGGCAGACTCGTACGGAAGCTGGTTTCCGACACTCTCCCCGCCGGCCGGCACCAGGCAGCCTGGGACGGCCGTGACAGTAATGGCCGCCCCGCCGCGCCCGGAGTATACGTAGCCAGGCTGGAAGCTCAGGGAGCGGCCACCTCACGCAAGCTAGTACTGATCAGATGATATGGATCTGGCTGATGTCAAGATAGCTGCCCGTCCTACGCCGAGTTGACCTCATCTCTCTCTTTTGTCATTGCGCGGCACGCTGCGGTGTGGCAATCTTATATTAGGTTTGGGAAGTGTCTTGTCCCGAAGGAGGCATGCAATGGTGCATCCAAATGAGTGGTCTGCCGATGAGTTTGAGACCCTGCTCACTAACCCACAGTTGAGTGATGAGAGGGTGTCGGCGATATTGCCGGGGCGTTCCGTTGGTGCAATCAGTGCAGTGAGGGGAGGCATACACAGATTCCATGGTGGAGAACCTAATCGAGGACTGCTATCTGCAATGATGTTAAGCCGCTTAGAGGCGAGCAGTGGATCGGTAACCTGTGCGAAGTGTGGACAGGAATTCTAGATGGAGGTAGCTCAATGAAGAGGCAGTATCGCTGGATAGCCATAGTGATCATGGGCGTACTGGCCGGAGCAGTTCTTGCCGGCTGCGCGGTACAGGGAACCAATGGCGCCACGGCCACGGTGGGGAGGGAGACCCACGAGCAACTCAATTGCGTGCTCTGGGTCCAGACATCTCCGGAGTATGAGCTCGCATGCAGGGAGAGTTACAAGCTGGCGACGCTCATGCTGGATGAAGCCCTGTATGGTCTGCAATGGACGGCGCTGCATGAGGGGCAAGCGTCCGGGACCCTGCCGCCGGCTGTGATCCTGGATGTGGATGAGACGGTGCTCGATAATTCACCCCTCGAGGCCAGGCTGGTGCTCAAGAACAGGGAATACAACAAGGAAATGTGGGACAAGTGGGTTGCCGAGGCGGCGGCCCGCGATATACCGGGGGCGAAGGAGTTTATCCAGCACGCGATCGAGGAGGGGGTAGAGATCTTCTTCGTGACCAACCGGGGTCACCATAATGAGGATCACACCGTCCGTAACCTGAGGGACCGGTTCGGTCCCATGATCACGGGTGAGACGGTGCTCACAAAGGATGAGCAGCCCGACTGGACTTCGGACAAGAGCACGCGGAGAGCATATGTCGGAAGTACCCATCGGGTTCTGCTGCTGATAGGTGATGACTTTAACGACTTTGCCTACCTGGGAGAAGTATCACCCGAGGAGCGCGTCATCGCTGCCAGGAAGTTTCTCGACTACTGGGGCGAGAAGTGGATCCTGCTCCCCAATCCCATGTATGGTCACTGGGAGCAGGCTCTCTATGACTATGACCGGGCCCTCGGTGATGCGATGAAGCTCAACTCCAAGTACAGCCACCTGGACACCAAGCCCTGACAGAGGGGCAACCCAACCCGAATGTCCCTCCAAACCGGGCCTGAGCCGGGTCGGGTCTAAGCCAACCCGCTTTCCTGAGCGATGGCCTTCAGGCGGCGTATCCGCTCCTCAACGGGCGGGTGGGTGGAAAAGAGCTTCTGGAGCCCCCCGAAGAACGGGTTCACTATGAACATGTGGGAATGGGCGGGATTCCCGTGGGCCATGGGAGTCTGTTTTACCCCGCGCTGAAGCTTCCCCAGGGCGCTCGCCAGGGCAAGGGGCTTGGCGCATATTTCGGACCCTCCCCGGTCGGCGGAGTATTCGCGGACACGGGATATCGCCATCCTGATCAGCATTGCGGCAAGGGGAGCTCCTATGGCAACCAGCAGGAGCCCGGCATTACCTCCCTGACGGTTGCGGCCGTAGGCGCTGAATCTCGCCATCTGGGCTATCACCGCTATTGCGCCCGCCATGGTTGCCGCGATTGTCCCGGTGAGGATGTCCCTGTGCTTAACATGTGCCAGCTCGTGGGCCATCACGCCTTCGAGCTCATCGTCATCGAGCAGAGCGAGAATCCCCTGCGTGGCCGCGACGGCGGCGTGCTTGGGATCGCGTCCGGTGGCGAAGGCGTTGGGACTCCGGTCGGGGATCACGAAGACCCGAGGCATGGGAAGTCCCGCCTGCCGGGAGAGCCGGGACACCATATTGTACAACCGGGGCTCATCGCCGGGTCCGATCTCATGAGCCCTGTAGCGCCTAAGCACCAGCTTGTCACTGGTCCAGTACATTATGAAATTCAGTATTGCCGCGATCGCCAGAGCCACTATTGCACCCTGCCGGCCGGCGAAAAAGCCCCCGACCAGTACGAACAGGACGGTAAGCGTGAGCATCAACAGGAAGGTCCGGGCTGCATTCATGACAAGAAACCTCCTGGGTATCCTGGGCAGTGTATGTTCAGTAACCTCACCTTAAGCTTATTGCCGCCCTCACCGCCTGTCAAGCCGGAAGGGTCGGCGCCAACACAGGCCAAACGTGGCAGACGGGTTAGGAAGCGCGATCATGGATGCCGGCAAGCATACCTGGAACGGGAAAGCCCGAGGTGTTAAGATGACCTCAGGAGGAGGCAATGAGCATGGAATTTGTGATGGCGCTCTTTCTGGGGATCGGGCTCAGTGCCACCTGCGGCTTTCGCATCTTCGTGCCCCTCCTGGGCCTCAGCATTGCGGCCCACGCCGGCCAGCTTGACCTGGCCTATGGCTTCGGCTGGTTAGGCTCATGGCCCGCCACCATCGCCTTCGCCGTGGCCACCGTGATTGAGATCGGAGCCTACTTCATCCCGTGGGTGGACAACCTCCTGGACACGATCGCCACACCCGCTGCTGTTGTCGCCGGCACCATAGTCACGGCATCGGTCATAGGCGATGTATCACCGCTGCTCCGCTGGACCCTGGCAATTGTCGCAGGCGGAGGGATTGCTGGCATAGTTCAGAGCTCCACCGTCCTTCTCCGGGGCACCTCGACGGCTACGACGGGCGGCGTCGCGAACCCGGCCGTATCCTTGAGCGAGCTTGGTGCTTCGATCGTGGGGACGATAGTCTCCATCGTTGTGCCGGTTGTGGCGGCAATTCTGGTCGCGCTGATCCTGCTTCTGATCGTGAGGAAAACCCGCCGCCCGAGGCGACAGTCGGGCTGAACTGAGATACTTGCCGGGCAGTGTGATCTCATCCTGAAGCTCCCGCCCGATGACCTGCCCTCGGGATTCTGGCACCAGGGACAGATGGTGCGCTGAGGGCCTGCCCCGGGGATATGTGAACCGTCCAGGCCAGGTAGTCGATTCCGGCAATGCGCTGGTTACTTGTAGGGACACGGGTGTATCCTCAGGTAACACTTTGGGCCGCTTTCGCGAGATCTTATGCCTCAGATCGGCCGGGATTCCCGGACCGCGCAAGCCGGGGTATGGTCGGGAGACCCTTGTTATTAGGGGCTTGGCCGGCATGCTCCGAAGATCACGCGGGAATTGGCCGCCCGGTGGCACGCGGTATGCTTATTATTGAAGGCGTAAACTTCAGATTCATGGTCTGAACGCTGCTCTCAACTGGATGAAAGCACCAGTCCCTAAGGGCTCCCGGCTTGGCCGGGGGCCCTTGCGGTATGTGCGCCCGGCAGGGCCCAAGTCTCAGGCGAGGCCGTGCTTGGCCTTAAGCTCGTCGTAGACTAATGCAGAAACGCGCCTTATGACATTCCCGCGGGAGTTGATCCAGCGCGTGAGGTTCCGTGTGCGGTTCCGTTTCTCGATGATGGCGATGATGGTGTACGGATATCGCTTGCCGTTATTTCCCCTGGCCGCGAGGATGCCGAAGTCGCCGCAGAGACGAGAGGTGGTACCTGTCTTGTGATATACCAGGGTGCCCTTGGGGATATTGGGCACGCTGTCGTAGAGCCTGTCACGGTTGGGAAGCGCCATCAGCCTGCGGAGTTCCTTTGAGTTAGGGAGCCTGCCCTTCCAGAGCGAGTACAGGAACCGGCTATAGTCGTGGGCGGAGGCAAGGTTGCGATAGGTCCTGCCGCCCGTGGGGATCCTCTCCACTATTCTGGTCTGTTTAAAAATGCTGGAATAGTTGCCGCGAAGGATGTGATCGACCGCCTTGGGGCCGCCCAGGAGATCTATGAGCTTGTTCGTTGATGAGTTGCTGCTCCGCTGGATCATGCGCTCCATCAGCACCCGGGTCTTCGGCCCGTAAACGTAGGTGCCACGCTTGGCCTCGTGGAAGAAGGCCAGGGCGATGAAGGGTTTGATCATACTCGCTGCCTGGCGCGGGATATCCTCATTTATGGTGACAAGTTTGGTGTCGCTCGTAAAATCATAGACCGACCAGGAGGTCGCCTCATCGCTGGCCAGTCTGCCTTCCTTTCGCCCGGTCCGCACGTAGGACTCGACCTTCTGCTCGAGGTCGGAATCCATCCGCCGGACTGTCTTTGTGGGCGGGGGGTCCTTCTCGAAAGCCTCATGGAGGAACGAGGCCTCACCGTACACCACATCATTGTTGTTCTCACGGATGAAACTCACCCTGATCCCGGTGCCTTCGAGTTCGGCACGGTGGGCCTTGACGATGCTCATGCTGGATAGTCTGTCACCGTAGCGCTTGTATACCAGGGCGTACTCACCGTCCTGGGTCTGCTCGATCACCAGCCGGCTCTTTATGTCGGGTCCCAGGGTGCGGGAGACGGCCTCGTAGTTTTTCTTGTGGACGTCCAGGTTGGGGCCCTTACCATATACGATGTTGTAGAGCTCGTGATATCCGGTATCGCGGATAACGGCAGCCTTTTCGAAGCCGTCCTCTACCAGGCTTACGGAGTGCTCCCGCGCTATCGTCTGGGCCGCGGGCTCAGTTCCGCAATCGCAGTCATACACGATGCCGTAGTTACCCGAATCACCCTTGACAATGCGGAGTCTCCGGCGTATCTCAGGCCCCAGGATGGCCCCGACCTCTTCCATGTAGTCGAGGGCGGCTTCAATATCGGAATGCCAGATGTAGGAGACATCGTACATGGCCCCGGCAGCCCGGCATATCGAGCTCCACGGGGCCGCTACGGTGAGGCCCCCAAAGGCGAACAGGGTCTTTGTGAATTCTCGTCTATTCATTTCCCGATCTGCGAAAATTGCCAGGACCATACATTCTATATAGATATCCATTATCACCGACGGGGTATGGGATTCAAGACATTTCTGCGGTTGGATGGGTGTTTTCAAGATGGGTGTGGGTCAAGCCCATAATCAGGGCCTGTTCCCCCTGCACCGGCAGATAAAGAACGGAGGCTACGGCGGTGAGGTTTCTCACCCCGTAACTGCACAAACCCTCCAGCGAAGTTCGACGAAAGTGCTCACATCACGCTCCCCACCACCGTCAGGTGAGACGATCCCGGCTGGAGCTCCTCTGATGTCAGGCCGGCGCGACCAAGCTACAAGCCCGGCATCATTGATCACCGCTCCATCGCTGTTTCTGCCTTCAAGGTCACAGGTGATGAAGTATTGGTTCGCCCAGTCAGTCGAGAGGCTGCGACAAAATGCCTTCGTCACAGTGTCTCGTCTACCCCCAGCCCCGTTCCTATGAATGGCCGAGAAAACACCCCGAAGCATGCAGCACTCTGCCATTGAGTCAGAGCAGATCGGATGGATCCCATGACCGGTGCCGGGCTCAGGCATACGCCGCCACCCGGCTCCAACCCTCAGTGAGTTATGCTCCTCCATGGCAGGGCTCCTTGCCTCAGGGGAAAAGAAGAGGGCTGCCCCCGACCATCGTTCCCTCGACGGTACTATACCCACGCCACTTCGGACTGTGAAGGGTGAGACTTTTCCGAACAGGGTGGAGGCAATGATCACATGAGATATAAAGTATGTCTTGCGGCCTGGCCGACCCATTCGGGG
>JAUXGG010000251.1 GCA_030622265.1 Candidatus Eiseniibacteriota bacterium | reverse complement strand
GTCCTCTGGAGGCACTCCTCAGAGTGGAAGTAGTTGCGAAAGTCGTCCAGTATGGCCTGCCAGTTAAAACGATCAAGCCCTTCTGGCACCCAGCAGAAGGGCTTTCTGTAAGTGGAAAGCGGGGGATTTGGCCTCTGGATCCGTTTTTCTCAAGGACTGCCACTGCCTCCAGGTGTTTGGTCTGAGGGAACATATCCAGGGGCGTGATCTTCTTCAGGGAGAACGATGCGCTGAGCAGCTTCAAGTCCCTGGCCAGGGTCGAGGGATCGCAGGAGACGTAAACCAGCTTCCTCGCCGGCCCTTGGTTCAGCGCCCGGACCACGTCCGTTTTCATTCCTTCCCGCGGAGGGTCGACCAGAACCGACAGGGGTTTGTCTCCATGTTCCCGGAAGCCTGCCTGAATCACATCTTCAACAGCTCCCCGGACGACAGCGACGTTCTGAATGCTGTTCTCCCGGATATTGTCCTGAAAGCACTTGACCGCGTCCTGCCCGAGCTCGACTCCAGTCACCTGAGCGTAGTTTTTCGCCAGCGCAATAGAGAACAGGCCGACTCCGGCATAGAGGTCCAGCAGGGTTTCAGCGGGCTTAGGATCGAGGCCACCGGTCACCAGGCCGATCAACGCCGGGATCAGGGAGTGATTGATCTGGAAGAACGATCGCGCACCATAGCAGAAGGTCTGGCACTTGTAGCTGTAGAATAGTCGCTCGGTAGGCTGAAGCCGGAGGGATTTGTGGTAGCGCGGATAGACAAAAGTGCGGTCACCGTCGTACCTTATCGTGACATCCTCGATCCTCTCGCGGTCACCGTAACCACTGATGCGGGCCTCGATGCCGGCAATTGCCTCGTTGATTGGCTCCACGGCTATGGGACAGTCTGAGACCGGGACAAAGGTCTTGTTGTCACGCGCGATGTATCCGGCCTCCCAGCCCTTGCCGGCCTTCCTCAGTCGAAGTGAGATGCTGTTTCGATAGTTGTAGGCTTCCGGGGAGGGGACAATCGGTTCGCAGATGTCATCGACTGATAACCCCCCGATGCGCTGAATTACTTCCTTGATCTGTCGCTCTTTGAATTCCGCGGACTTCGCGTAGGAGACGTGCTGGTACTGGCACCCGCCGCAGAGTCCGTAGAGACCACAACGCGGTTCGACTCTCTCAGGAGAGGGCCGGAGTATCTCGAGAGGAAGAGCCCGGCCGTATGAGCGCTTTGCCGCGGTGACCTTAACCCTCACTTGCTCGCCGGGAATCACGTCGGGTACGAAGAGGACATAGTCATCGTGGCGGGCTACGCCATCACCACCGAAGGCCATCGAGCCGATGGTCACTTCGAGTTCGTCATCTATTCCAGGGATGTTCCGGGTCTCCGCCATAACCTCACTCCATATTCCCGGGTCCCTCAGCAGTCCGGGAGGTCTCGCATCAAGTAACCTGCGTTCAGCTTGTCACGAATCATAGCATGATTCAGGCTGAAGTTCCACGACCTGAGGCAATATTAAAGCAATGTACAGGTAATTCACGTTTCACCGGACTGAGGGCGAGAGCATCTTCTCAACCCGGCTGGAGTTTTGTATAGTCAGATAAGGCCATATGTCCTCCCACTTTCTGTTGAGAGTGCTGTGGTTCTGGGATAGGGTGATCCTCACTGGGTCGTGGGGGCGCTAGCGGGGGTAGGCCCTCAACTTGGTTCCGTGTACAGGGCAGCGCTCGCCAAGCGCGAGACGATACTGGGACCCGCACTCCTCACACCAACCGGCATCGTGCAGGGGCACGATGCACTTTGAGCAGGCCGCCTCGCCGTCATGATATTCCTTGCCGCACTGGATACAGAAGCGCATGGAAGGAGGGAGGTTGATGTGTTCCCGGATGTCCCTGTGGTCGAAGGTCATCTCTTCGGTGTCATCATCCCAGAAGACCGTAAGGACGGGCCCGTCCTTTCCGCGTGCTGAAATGGCAAGGGCTTCGCCTCCCGAGGGGAAGCTCCAGAGCGGACAGCTCTCGAGCTGACCGCGCCGCTCCGTAGGTGGCCAGGCCTCCACGATTCCATCGGAAGTGAATGCCACCAGAGTGCCGTCGGCGGTAAGGCTGAAACACTGCACCCGCTGAGAGGCGACAGGGCGAAAATCAAGAGGCCCGGTCTCACCGGGCGCGAACAACTCCAGGTGCACATACTCCGACAGCGGAACCCCGAGCTCGGCTTTCTCCATTCCGTAGGCTAGGGCGAAGCAGCCCGCTTCGGACAGGGAGAGGGCTTTTGGGATGTATTGCCGGTAGTCCTCAAAGCAGATGTCCCCGGCCTTATCGAGCACTATCAGCCTGCACCCGGGACTCGCAACCAGGACCGTGAAGTCTCCACCGGGCGAGATGGCAGAGTGGACTACCGACATGTTCGGAAGGTCTCTTGCCCAGATAAGATCGCCGCCCGCGCCGAATAGGCTGTATCCGTTGTGAAGACCCACGCCCAGGAGTTCGGCTTCCGCGGAGACCTCTATGGAGCATGCGTCATCGACGGTGAAATTCCAGGCATCGTCGGTGTCGGTCTTAATCCAGGTGACCTGGCCGGCATTGCTCAAGAGTCCCACATGCTTCGCATCAGGAGAAATAGCAACCTCGAGACAACCGGTGTCCTGATCCTCCATCCGGAAGGACTCGACTCCATCGGGATCAAGCAGAGACAGGTTCCGCTCATCCTCCGAGATGACGATCGAATGTCCGGTCTGCCGGGTAACGGCGAAGGCGCTCAGGCGCCACGGGGCCTTGTAAGCCCAGGCCTGAGCGCCGTCCTTGCGGTAAGCTTTTACTTCATCATCGAAAAGGGCGATTGCGAGAGGCTCGCCCTCTTTCCAGGCAATCTCAACAATTGGAGGCGTCTGCCGCATGCGTCTCTCCGGATTCTTGACCTATCGCGCCGCACGGGTGCTTAACCCAGTTTGCAGCCTCAGCATCCGCTCATAAGCAGAGCGAGCATCACAGCCATTACGATTGAGAGTAGTCTCATCAGTTTGCTCCGGTATCCAGAATGGTCTTGGTCTCGTCCTGGATCAGGACCCAGATAGTGTAGATGCCGAGAGCCGTACCGAGCGGCACACTCGGCAGCTTGAACGCCGAGACGACGATCATCACTACCCTGCTCCAGGATCTCCGCTTCAAAAGGCCCGCGGCGCAGATGATCTGCGCAATGGAGAATATCGCCAGATACGAGAGCCCTATGGATACCGCGAGTACCGCGATTGCGACCGCTTCGGGTTCAGCGATGTAGTTCTCCAGCATCGTCATCATAAGCGAGCCGGTGATTACCCCCAGAATGCCCAGGATACCCATAGCCAGGTTGAAAGCGCCGGCGAGTGTGATGTGCTTGTCCATTCCTGCCCCTTTCCCTTACCGGTGGATTACTGTTCCAGTCTCAGGCGAGCACTCGGCCAGGATCTCTCCGTCATCATCCTCGATCACGAGCCTGGCATCTTCAGGGTCACCCCCGGCCTGGGCCCGTACGGCACGAAACGTGGTGTGGAGCCGGGTAATCAAGTCCATCTTGGACGCCTCGCTCCGGCGATCCCAGTCCGAGGAGCCAAGCGTCAGGGTCCAATCACTGCGGTCTTCATCCAGGCTGGCCCTTGTGAAGGTGGCAGCCCTCCAGGCTGTTGGGTAGAGGCGTGCCTGCTTGAGAGAATCGAACCTTGCGATGAACAGCTCGTGTTCCTTCGCATACCGTATCTGCGCCGCGCGCCGGGAGGCGGCTTCCGGAGACGTATTGTACCGGTAGAACGCGAACGCGGCGCCCAGGATGACCGTGCAAATGAGGATTACTACAACTACAGTACGGCCTGAAATTCCCATATCCTTCTCCGGGGTTTTCCCTAATGAAGGGTTTAGCCTGCCGACATACTACCCGGCTTCGCGGCACTTTTCAAACAGTGTTCTTGCGCGACTGCCTCCGGGAGTGCAACAGAGTCCGGGAGTGCAACAGAGTCCGGGGAGTATAACAGGGCTGGGGATTGTATGAGGGACAGGTTCTGGAGGTGTTCTCGAATGCGGTCTAGGGGGCCGTCTTGAGGCCCGTCT
>JAUXGG010000331.1 GCA_030622265.1 Candidatus Eiseniibacteriota bacterium | reverse complement strand
AGGGTGGTCGTAGGAGCCAAGCCCCTGAGTGAGCTGGTCGAGGACTTCGAGAAGTCGCTCATCCGGAGCGAGCTCGACCGGACCGGCTGGAACATCTCCCAGGCTGCATCCCGCTTAGGCATCGACAGAGCCAACCTTCACCGCAAGATGCGCCGGTATGAGATTCACAGGGAAGAGAAGGAAGAGTAGCAGGGACCGGACCAGGGTTCCATCCCCCCAGAAAACCTCTTGCATAGCAGACAATGTATGGTATAATGCACAACGCGGAGCCGTGAAGTACGCCTTCATCTTTGATTATGCGACAGTTTGCACCATAGAACGAATAAGTTCAAGATTGGTCGCCGATAGGGAAGTGAAATTGTCGTTGACAACGGGACCGGTCGCATTTGGTGAAAACCAGTCAGGAGGGGCTGATATGAATGCACGTGATATGGCCATACTCGTTTTCCTGGTTTTGGTTCTCCCTTGCACGGTGATGGGGCAACCCATAATCGCCTCAAGCACCTTCGATTCGGATGTCGAGGGCTGGAAGGTCCAATCTCTTGACCCGGGTGACTTTTCGATTCTCTACCTTTGTCCCGAGGTTTCCAGTTGCATCTATGAGCCAGTTTACATGAGTCCGGGTGGAAATCCAGGCGGATGCCTGTTCACGGCGGACTCAACCTCGGATGCCGAGTTCTGGCGTGCCCCTGGGGCTTTCCTTGCCGGGGCGGTGTTCGCCTACGGAGGCGAGCTGCGATTCGATATCCGTTCTGGCCTGACGCCGGGCGGAGGAGTGGAAGAGTACCACATAGACCATGAGGTCATCCTCTCCGACACCAGCGTCACCAATATCCGGCTCTACTATGATCTGCCTTACCCCACGCAGAGTGTCTGGACAACTCAGAGCGTGCCTCTGTACGAAACGGCCGGGTGGATCAATGAGACTACGGGGATAGCTCCCACTCAGGCAGAGATGATAAGCGTCCTGTTGAATCTTGATCACTTGTGGATCCTCGGTGAGTTCTACCGGCCGGGCTTTGACTCAACTCGACTGGATAATGTCCTGCTGTTTGGACCCGAGGCCATCTCGGTCGAGCCGAGCAGCTGGGGTGATGTAAAGTCCTTGTATCAATAGATCCGAGGGATACCGGTAGATCGGCAGATGCCCGGGACCGGCAAACTGGGATGATCATTCTGACTGACTAATCAGGCCAATTAGCCCCGCATCTCCCCATCCCTTCCATGTGTCCCACCAAAACCGGGGTGTGTCAAATCGACACCCGAAGGCATCCCTCTCAAAACCCCACGAAACGCATCCAGGCCTAATCTCCTGTCTACACATAAGTTAACCTGCCATACATCTCCCCCAATCCCCTCCTTTTCTGGCATAGCCATTGCAGTATAAGAAAGCCAGATAGGTTGGTACCCCTGAGCATCAGGAGGTAATGGAATTGAACTGGCTTGACGTGGACACGAAACCGGAGCAGGTGAGATTCGCAGTGAGCGTGGCATCGTTGTGCATCATGTACATGATCCCGCAGGTCGCGGGGTTCTACTTCTTTGCCAGGCTCTTTACGATCTAGACATGTATTGCAAGACCGAAACAACTTGGGTATGCTGAGAGGAGGTAAGAGAAAATGCGGAGGAGTATGCGCAAAATGCCGAAGCCGAAACTGATATCGAAGCCCACCCTGATACTTATGGGTATCGTCTGCCTTTGTATGCTGGCCATTGCCGAGGCCGGCTCCTTCCCACTTAAGCCCGGCACCTACGATGAGAACAACCTGGGCAAGCAGAGGGAAGCCCAGAAGGTCCTCGAGGACCTCAACATGCAGCTCAGTATCGAGAGCGATGATGTGGTCCGCATTGGTCAGCGCTTCACCGTGGGCAGGGACGAGACCATCGAAGGCGACATCGTCATCATCGGTGGCGGGCTCACCGTAAAGGGCAATATCGAGGGTGATGCCGTCGTGATAGGCGGCTCAATGTATCTCGAGTCCTCGGCCACAATCGAAGGCGACGCCGCCGTGATTGGCGGAATTCTACAAAAGGAAGATGGCGCAACGGTCCTGGGCCAGATCGTTGAGAATCCTGAAACATCTTACACGCCTGATCTGTCAGGTCTATATGAGGCCGAGAAGCAGCTCAAAAGGGCTGAGGCCGACCTTGAGAAGGCTGAGCAGGAACTTGCAGCCAGGGAAGGTTACCTTGCCGAAGGTGTCAGGGATGATGTGGTCAAGTTCGGCGGGAGCATCCATATCATGGAGGGTGAGACGGTGGTTGGCGATGTCGTGGCTATCGGGGGTGATATCCGCATCGATGGTCTCGTGACCGGCGATGTGGTCACCAGTCCGGGTGACATCACAATCGGTTCCAACGGCTATGTCGAGGGCGATGCCGTGGCCACTTTCGGCAAGATCGCACTCGAACCCGGTGGCGTCGTGGAAGGCGATATCACCGAGGTGAGCCTGGGAGGCGCGCGCACCATTCCCCATGTGAGAATCTCAGAAGGTGAGTACATGCCGGATGAGACCACCTATATCGTCAGCCTCAACCGGCCCGAGGCCGACGACGTGAGACTTACCGGGAGTTTCATGGGCTGGGACTCCGACGGGATAGAGATGGAAAAGGACAGCAAAGGAACCTGGAGGGCCACCATATCCTTAGGCCCCGGCGAATACCAGTACAAGTTCATCGTGGATGACGTCTGGATGGCCGATCCCGATATCGTGGAGCAGGTGCCCGACGGCAGGGGCGGTTTCGCCACTCCCATCATCGTCGAAGGCAAGCGGATGCCCGGCTACAGGAAGGGGGAGAAGGACGGCACCTTAGTCTTCAGCCTCCACAGGCCCGAAGCGGATGAGATAACCCTGATCGGAAGCTGGGATGACTGGGATCCCGACGGCACCTACATGGATCCGGACGCCGAGGGCACCTTCAAGGCCATGGTCCCGCTTCCCGCCGGCATGCATACCTACCAGTTCTGCATCGACGGAAGATGCATCCCCGATCCCGATGAGCCCGACAAGGTAGTCTGGGACCGGCACGGGGACCGAGTTACGCGCGTCATCGTAAAGCCCAAGGGGCATGACCGCACCATGATCCACTTCCTGCACGACCGGCCCGATGTCACCGACATGAGGGTGACCGGTACCTTCAACAGCTGGGACGAGGACGGGATCCCCATGTACCAGGATGAGGACGGGGTCTGGTTCACCTATGTCGCCATCCCCGCCGGGATGCAGAAGT
>JAUXGG010000089.1 GCA_030622265.1 Candidatus Eiseniibacteriota bacterium | reverse complement strand
ATCGAGGCCGACCCCTCGAATGCGCGGTCATATTTCTATCTCGGCAAAGTCTATGCGACCCAGGGCATGCCGGATGAATCTAAAGAGATGATGGACCAGGCGATAGCCCTTAACCCGAGCTATGCGCCATTCGCAAACCTGACGCTCGGGGTGGCCATGGCCGGCTCGGGAGATTATGAGCGCGCGGCGGCATTCTTCTCTGCGGCGCTCGCGGCCGATCCCGGCCTGGGACTTGCAGCCTATAACCTGGGTTTGTCGCTGGTCAATCTTGGCAGGAACGAGGAGGCAGAAAGAGCCTTCTCACGTGCGGAGTTTCTTTGTAAAGATGATATTGGGACCCAGGCCGGCATAGCCAGAGCTTATGTAAGGCTGGGCCGCCTTGAGAGAGGTCTCTCACAGGCGCAGCGCGTGCTCCATGTTGACCCCGCGAATATCGATGCTCTCTACGCGGCCGCCTCGGCGCTGGAAGGGTTGGGAAGAGGGGCCGATGCGCTCGTCTGCTATGAGCGCTTGCTCCGGTACATGCCGCAGTCGACTGAGATAAGGCAAAAGGTGTTTGAGCTCAGGGCGGGCGGCGCGAGAGGCAGACAATGAGATCAGCAATAGCCGCAATTGTCCTCGTGATGTTGCTGGCCGGCCTGGCCTGGGCGGTGCCGGTCAGGCCCGATCTTTTAGAGCGGCTTGTGCGTGAAGGCAGGGTCGAGGACGCTCAGGAGGCTCTTCTGCTTGAGAGCTCCGAGCTTGAGATGCGCTCAGCCAGGGCTCTTCCCGGGTCGGTGAAGGTCCTGGTGCTGCTTGTCGACTTCGTGGATGTCCAGGCCGATACGATTCTCCATTCAAGGCAGACCTACCGTGATCTTCTGTTCAGCACTGAACAAGAGTGGAGCATGCGCAATTACTACGACTGGACCTCCTACGGGAACCTCGATGTGACCGGTGAGGTATACGGGTGGCTCCTGCTGCCTGAGACGAATTCCTATTATGCCAACAACAGGAAGGGCATGGGATCCTATCCGAGGAACGCCCAGAAGATGGTGGAAGACGCGGTGGATGCGGCGGACGAGACTGTTGACTTCTCCCGCTTCGATAATGATGGCCCCGACGGCATACCCTCAAGCGGCGACGACGATGGCTATGTTGACTACCTTTTCGTGATCCATGCGGGCCAGGGTTACGAGTGGACCTTGAACCCCGACCACATCCATTCTCATGTCGCCACCATCCGGGTCAAACCGGTAGACGGCGTCGCGGTCAGGGCCTATGCAACCGAGCCTGAGGACGGCAAGGTGGGGACCTTTGCCCATGAGATGGGCCACCTGCTCGGGCTGCCCGATCTCTATGACGTGACCTTGAGCTCATTCGGGCTCGGGGCCTGGTCGTTGATGTCGTACGGGTCCTGGGGCGGCAACGGTGCCCGGCCCGTGGGACTGGATGCCTGGAGCAAGATCCAGCTCGGCTTCATCGACCCTGTGGAGATCGAAGCCAACGTGGAGGCCTTAGAACTGCCGTGTATCGAGGACGGCCCGCACGCGTTGCGCCTCTGGTCGCAGGGAGAGGGCGGACCGCAGTACTTCGTGCTGGAGAACCGCCGGGCCAAGTCATGGGACGCCGCTCTGGATCATTATGGCGAGGGCCTTCTGCTGTATCACGTGGATGAGCGGATGAGAGACAATTCGAGCGGAGTCGATCATCTCGTTGCCCTGGAACAGGCGGACGGGCGCTTCGACCTGGAGCAAATGAGGACCTTCGGCTTCGGCTCCGATGACGGAGATCCCTATCCCGGTTCAACCGGGAACAGGAACTTCAGCTGGTGGACCTCGCCGACCAACTACTCCAACGAGGGTAATCCCACCCAGGTCAGTCTCAAGAACATCGGTGACCCGGCCGACACGGTGGCCTTAGATATCGAGGTGTGGTCGCCGATCATCCTCTTCGAGAGTTACACCGTGGATGATCGAACGGGTGACAATGACGGCGAGCCCGATCCGGGCGAGGATGTCACCATCGAACTCGAGTTCAGGAATCACGGGGCGACGGCTCGTGACCTGGTCATCTGGATCAGGACCGAAGACGAGTTCGTCTACCCTTCCGAGATACGGTTGACCGCCGATTCGCTTCCCGGGATGTCGGTCTCGGACCCGCTCGCGTTTGAGATCCAGATCGGCGATTCGATACCCGAGCCCTACGAGGTGAATTTCACTGTTGATATCGAGGCTGTCCATTGCCAGGGCCAGTACTCCTTCACCGAGGGGCTTGTGATCGCGGTTCCCCTGAGGCGCCTGGCCCACTGGCCCCAGTTCATGGGGAGCTCGGTATCGGGCTCGGTCGCGGCGGCCGACCTTGATCTTGACGGCGTCAAGGAGATCGTGGTCGGTTCCTATGACGGCCGCCTGCACGCGTGGGAGCTGGACGGCACCTATATGCCGGGCTGGCCCATCCAGACTTCGAGCGGGCTGGGTCCCAAGCCGGCCATATGTGACATCAATATTGATGGACAGCCTGACATCATTGTGTGCTCACTCGATGGCCTCATCTATGCCTTCTCAAACGATGGTTCGCTTCTGCCCGGATGGCCCCAGGCGACCGGCGCCCGCATCTACTCGCCGCCGGCCCTGGCCGACATCGACGACGATGGAATGGTCGAGGTGATTTCGGCTTCCATGGACGGGCTGGTCTACGCGTGGAATGAGGACGGGCAGCTGCTCCAGGGCTGGCCGGTGGAGCTTGGCGGAGCGGCGGTCTGGATGGCGCCGGCGGTGGCGGACCTCGACGGGGACTACGTCGCGGAGGTCCTGGTCGGTGGATTCGGTGACCGGCTTTACGCCATCAAGGGTGACGGCACATATCTTGACGGTTGGCCGATACTTCTCGGGGGCGGTTGTGGGAGAGGGTCGCCATCGGTGGCGGACTTCGACGGAGATGGGGAATTCGAGATAGCCGTGTCCGGCCTGTTCTCGAACTCGGTGTATCTCGTAGGACTGGACGGCAAGGTAAGGAAGGGCTGGCCCAAATGGTCGTACAACTGCAGCGAGCTAAGCGCACCCATCCCTGCCGACGTCGATAATGACGGTCTTCCCGAGGTTTCAGTGTCCACCTCCTGCGGGACCATCGTCGCCTGGAATGCCGACGGATCGTACTGTGACGCGGTCTTATCGGACGCGAAGAACCCCGTCATCCGCTGCGAGCCGGTCTATGCCGACATCGACGGCAACGGTTCCATCGAGGGCCTTGTGGGAACCTCCGTCGAGGAGATGAGCACGATCGACGCTTTCGGCTCAGACGGCCGCGTACTCGGATTCCCGCTCGCCGTTCTTGGCAATGTGTATTCGACTCCCGTGGTGGATGACCTCGACGGCGACGGCTTCATCGAGATCGCGGCCGCAACGATGGATGGAGAGGTGAATGTCTGGCGGTTCATAGGAGCCAGCGGCAAGGGAAGGGTCGAGTATTCCCAGTCCAGGGGGGATCAGTGGAATACCGGGCTTTACGGTTTCACGCCCAATGCCAATGTTCCGCTGCCCGACCTGGCCCTGAGCGCCTCGGACATATCCGTGACACCTGAGAAGCCCCGCGTGGGCGATGGGGTGGAGATCGACGTGACGGTGAGTAATGTCGGGCACTGGGATGTGGCGGAGTTCTCGGTGAACATCTACTACTATGAGCTTGAGGAGAGCCGGCTGATCGCCTCCGTTGTGATCGGCAGCCTTCCCGCCAAGCAGGATACCGTGCTCAACATTGACTGGGAGGTCCCGGGTGGAAGCTCCAACTGGCTGATCTATGTGAGCTTAGACCATGGGAATGACATCCTGGAGATGTCCGAGCTCAACAACCTCGCCCATCACAGGCTGTATATGTCGGTCGCCGACCTGGCGGTCCGCCTCACCGAAGTCGAGCCTTATCCGGTCTCCCTGGGTGATACCGCCATGGTCGTGGCCCTCATCGAGAACCTTGGGGCTGACGTTGCGCGCGCCTTCAGCGTGTCTTTCTACGATAGTGTGCTTGCCGAGGAGCGCCGGTTTGCCAGCTTCATAGTCGACTCTCTGGTTCCGGAAGAGGAAGTCACGGTCAAGGCCGCGCATGTGATTGACGCTTTTCGAGATGACTTCGTGATGATCTATGTTGTCGTCGATCAGGAGGAGAGGGTGCTCGAGTATCACTTGAGCAATAACACTTATCCTTTCCAGATAAACTCCGGAGTGGCGGGCGAAGTCCTTTCCATGCCCCTGGGTGTCAGCATCTCCGAGCTCGAGGTGTCCAGGAGTGTGGTGGCGATGGGTTCGCCGCAATGCAACTGCATATTCGTCGTCAGTCCTGATGATCCGGAGCACTTGGTGTTTGAATCGAGAGGTAAGGATATCGATCTTGCGAGGAACAAAGTCGTCTTCAGCCAGGGTGGGGACATCGTGGCCTATGATCTCAAAGACAGCTTGCTTTCCATCGTGAGCACGGCCCCCGAGAACGAGACGCAGCCGGCTGTGTCGGGGGAGAACATCGCCTGGGTCGGTGACTCACCCGGGAGGTCGAGTCTCTACCTTAAGCGGAGCGCCGGAGAGATTGACACCATACGTACCCTGGCAGGGGGTGAGGTGTCGAATCCCGAGATATCCCACAGGTTGGTGGCATGGGAAGAGAAGACCGGTGAGAGTACCGGCCTCCTTGCGTATGACCTTGCGGCCGACTCGCTTGTCGGTCTCTCTGCCGGAGACGGCGACCAGGCGGATCCCTCGGTCTGGGGGAGCATCGTTGTCTGGGAGGATCGCTCGCGTGACGGCGGCGACATCGCCGGTCTTAACCTGGAAACGGGCGAGCGGCTTACCATAGCCCGGGAGGATGGCCTGCAGCTCAACCCGTCGGTCTCAGGCGATCTTGTGGTCTGGCAGGACAACAGGGACGGGAACTGGGACATATATGCCTACAGTCTTACTGCCGGGGAAGAATACCCAATCTCCAGGCAGACGGACGACCAGGTGATGCCGGCCTTAAGCGACAGCACGGTCATGTGGGTGGATCGCCGTCTCGCGACGGATGTGGTGCGGGGGCTTAAGTTCGGAGTCGAAAGAACCGTCGCGACGGTTAAGCGTTTCGAAGCTCTCTCACAGGACGGACAGATCTCACTGCTCTTGAATGTCAGGGAACACGATAATGGGATCAGGTACAGGCTCTACCGATATCCCGACAACCGACCTTTACCGCCGGACAGGTATACCCATCTCAGGAACGAGTTCGAGCTGGGGGGCGACTCGACTTATGTGTTTGCCGACACCCTCGTGGCAGCCCGGCGGCAATTCTATTATACCCTGGGAATCGTCGACGGCTATGATGAGGAGACCTTCTTCGGGCCGGTTGATGGGATGGCCTACCGGGAAGCCCCCAGGCGTCTTGCGCTGGGCCTGCCGACACCGAATCCCTGCCGCAATGCGACCACTATCGTGTTCGGGCTGCCGAGAACGTCCGGACAGGCTCCGGAGGAGTCCTGGCCTGATCCTTCCGAGGACATGAGCAGGGTGGATGTGGGGGTATACTCGGTTACCGGTCAACTCGTCCGCACCCTTCGGGCCGGGAGCCTCGTTCCCGGGTACTACCAGATCGTCTGGGACGGCAAGAACGACTATGGCGCCCAGGTCAGCTCGGGAGTCTATGTGGTGCGAACCGCAGCCGGCAGCAACTGTGTCTCTCAGAAGGTCATCCTGGTCAAGTAGAGCCATCCAGGACCCTGGGTCCCGGCGGTTCCAACACGTTTGGCCGCGCAGGCTCCAACACCTTGACGCTCCTGCCGCTCTTTGCTACCTTCCATACACTATGGATGCCGCCGACGACAGTCACTGGATGAATGAGGCGCTTGCTGAGGCGCGCAAGGCGCTTGAGGCCGACGAGGTCCCGATCGGTGCCGTGATCGTAAGCGAGGACAGGGTGTTGGGAAGAGGCCATAACAGGATCGAGACCTTAAAGGACGCCACGGCGCACGCCGAGATAATCGCGATAGGTGCCGCCTCCGAGGCC
The DNA here is from genome assembly GCA_030622265.1 of Candidatus Eiseniibacteriota bacterium. Taxonomy (GTDB): domain Bacteria; phylum Arandabacterota; class Arandabacteria; order Arandabacterales; family Arandabacteraceae; genus JAUVJV01. The sequence goes on along the minus strand of JAUXGG010000089.1, from coordinate 779 downwards.
CTCGGCGACTGGAGGCTCGAGGGCTCGACCCTCTATGTCACGGTGGAGCCCTGCATGATGTGCCTGGGCGCCGTATTTTTATCGAGGATATCCCGCCTGGTCTTCGGGACCTATGATAAGCGAAGCGGCGCATGCGGCGGGGCGCTCGAGCTGGGCAGGTTGAAATATATGGATCGAGAGCTTACGATAGAGGGTAATGTGCTGGAGGATGACTGCCGGGCCCTGCTCCAGGAGTTTTTCGTCAGGGTGAGGCAGAAGGATAATCCCTAGCGAATACATAGCGGAGAGATGCCAGAGTGGTTGAATGGGGCGGTCTCGAAAACCGTTGAGCGGGCAACCGTTCCGAGGGTTCGAATCCCTCTCTCTCCGCCACTTGATGCAATAAAAAAAGAACGCAGCCATACGGAGAGATGCGAGAGTGGCTGAATCGGCGTGACTGGAAATCACGTGAACGGGCAACCGTTCCGAGGGTTCGAATCCCTCTCTCTCCGCCATTTAATTTTCCCACGTTTTCCATGTGGCTTGAGCACGGTCCTCCGGGGCCCGAAGGCGCGCAGAATTCCGCTGAGCCATATTCACCGATTGGATTCAGATCGGAGTGTGGTATAGTTGTTAAGAGGGAGGTGCAAGCCTTGCGAAACGGCGTTTTGCGAGCCTGCGTGATGGTTGTCCTGGTCGCCGCAAGTCCATGTTTTGCCGGAAACAACCCTGAGAGCTACAGCGCGGTTTATGTCAAGGCCCACAATGCCAAGCAAGATTGCCTCAACCTGCCGGTGATT
>JAUXGG010000226.1 GCA_030622265.1 Candidatus Eiseniibacteriota bacterium | reverse complement strand
TTCGCTCTCTCAGCCATCGGCTCCTATTCCACGTAGATCGCGTCACCCGCGATCGCGTCAAACTTGCATACCTCATAACACGCCCCGCACTTGATGCACTTGTCCTGGTCCAGGTTATGGGGCTGGGACCTCGGCCCGGATATCGCCCCAACCGGGCAGGCCCGAACGCATCTCTGGCACCCGGTGCACTTGCCCGCGACCACCCGGTAGATGATCAGGGCCTTACACACCCCCGCAGGGCAACGCTTCTTGTATATATGCGCCTCATACTCATCCCGGAAATACTTAAGAGTCGTCAATACCGGGTTGGGCGCTGTCGCTCCCAGCCCGCAGAGGGATGCTTCCTTTATGGTAAACGCCAGGCGCTCCAGGAGCTCGATGTCCCCGCGCTTTCCCTTTCCCTCGACTATCCGGTCGAGGATCTCCCTCATCCTGGTAATGCCTTCCCTGCAGGGCGTGCATTTGCCGCATGATTCATCCTCGAGAAACTCCACGAAGTAGCGGGCCACGTCCACCATGCAGGTCTCGTCGTCCATCACGATGAGCCCGCCCGAGCCCATTATGGAACCGGCCCTGGCCAGCTCTTCATAATCAACCGGGATGTCCATCATGTCGGCCGGTATGCATCCTCCCGACGGCCCTCCGGTCTGCACAGCCTTAAGCTCCCTGTCCTTCAGGACCCCGCCCCCGATATCGAAGATGATCTGCCTCATGGTGGTACCCATCGGGACCTCAATGAGACCGGTGTTCTTCACCTTCCCGACCAGCGAGAAGACCTTTGTCCCCTTGCTCCGGGCAGTGCCCAGGGAGGCGTACCAGGCGCCGCCCCTCAGGGCGATGGGCGGCACATTGGCCCAGGTCTCGACATTATTCACATTGGTAGGCTTGCCCCACAATCCGCTCTGGGCGGGAAACGGCGGCCTCGGCCGCGGCTTGCCCTCCTTGCCTTCGATCGATGCCATCAGCGCGGTCTCTTCCCCACACACGAAGGCCCCCGCCCCCCGGACCACATCGATATCGAAACTGAAGTCGCTCTTCAGAATACTCTCACCCAGCAGGCCATAGGCGCGTGCGTCATCGATCGCCTTGATCACCCGATCGCACGCAAGCGGATATTCCTCCCGGACGTACACATAACCGCGCGTGGCGCCGATCGCACGCGCGCCGATTATCATGCCCTCGATCACGGAGTGAGGGTCGCTTTCCAGCAGGCTCCGGTCCATGAAAGCGCCCGGATCACCCTCGTCGGCATTGCAGATGATGTACTTGTCATCACACGATGGCGAGTTCCGGCAGATCTCCCACTTAAGACCCGTGGGAAAACCACCCCCGCCCCTGCCCCGCAGGCCGGCCTTCTTGACCTCCGCGACTATCTGCTCCGGCTTCATCTCGGTCACGGCCTTCGCCATCCCGAGGTAGCCCTCATTTGCTATGTAATCATCTATGCTGTCGGGGTCTATCCGCCCCCGGTTACGCATGGCAATCAGCACCTGGTCCTTGAAGAAGCCGGACTCCCCCAGGGCAGGGATCGGGCCCGGCTCGACCTTCGCCTTCGCGGCGAGCCGCCGGACGACCTTTCCGCCGGCCCCGTGCTTCTTAACGATCTCTGCTGCATCCCCGGGAGTAACTCCCGTGTAGACAGTGCCATCAGGTTCCACCGTGACTACGGGACCACCCTCGCAACGGGCGCTGCACCTGCCCTTCTTCACCTTCACCCTGGCTCCCGGAAGATTCTCCTTGAGAGCCGCCTTGAGGGCGGCCGCCACGTCCCTCGCCCCGGCGAGCACGCAGCAGCTGCCGTGGCATACGCTGAGGCTTCTCGTCTTCGTCACGGCTTTCTTGCTCACAGTGGTCCTACTCATAGCGTGACAGCACCTCGGGGATCTTCTCCTGGGTCATCTTCCCGTAGAACTTCCCGTCGACCATGAAGACCGGCGCCAGTCCGCAGCATCCGACGCACCTCACCGACTCCAGTGAGAACCGGTCATCATAAGTCGTCTCTCCGGAAGGCACGCCCAGCTCCCGTTCAAAGCTCTCCAGGAGCTTCTGCCCTCCGCGCACATGGCAGGCGGTTCCCAAGCAGACATGCACCAGGTGCCTGCCTCTGGGGCGCAGGCTGAATGCTTTGTAGAAAGTGGCGATGCCGTATACGCGCGGAAGTGAGACGTTTAGCCGCCGGGCAACAAACCGCAGGGCATCCTGGGGAAGGTAGTTCAGGTCCTTCTGTATGTCCTGAAGATAGGAGATCAGCATGGAGTCGGAGTAGTCATGCCGGGAGAGTATGCCGTCGATCGCGGCCAGGCTCTCGGGGTCATCGAAGGTTCTCACCCGCCGTTCCTTCGCACGCTGCCTCGTCTCGACCGCCATCAGCTCTCTCTCGAGAGCATGCGAGATGGTCTCAAGCAGGTATGACGCGGAACCGGACTTGGCGACATAGTTGTACGCGCCCCTGCGCATGGCCTCGACGGCCGGCTCGACCTCGGGCAACTCCGTTTCACAGATAACGGGTAAGGCCGGCTGCAAGGAACGCGCGGTAGCCAGAAGCGCCATGCCCTCGTTGCCGGGAAGGTCGAGATCGAGGATCACGAGATGCGGAGGATGGCTGCCCAGCTCCGCGAGAAGCGATGGTCCATCTTGAGCGAACCGGACGGTGTAGCCTTCCTTGGAGAGGGCCCTCTCAATATCCGATCTCCGTCCGGCCTCCTGCTCGAGTATGAGTACTTCTAGACCAAGCAATAGCCGACCTTTCTACAGCAGTACAGCCTAGTGGATACGCTCGCACCCAACTCCGATCGCGTAGTCGCTGACGGGCTGGTGTCCCAGCACATGCTCTGAGTATATTCGCCTTGCCTTTGCCGGGTCGACGTTGACGTATTTCACGGGCGGCGCGCCGGTGACCTCGACCGTGAGCATAGGCTCGCGAGAACACAGTCCGGCGCATCCTGAGGTCTTGATGACCACGCCGGACCGCCCCATCTCGCTTGCAGCATCAAGCACTGCCTGAAGCACTTCTTCCGCACCGGAGGCGATACCACATGTCCCCATGTGGATTACAATGGTGACTTCTTCAGATCTGCGTTCCCTGAGCTCGTTGTGGAGTTTCTTGAGCTTCAGAGGATCAAGTCTTTCCAAGCTACTCACCTTCCGGGTTTGGCGGCATGGGCACACCATGCTGAACAGGAAAGCGTCCCTTGGAGCTTCTATGCTGTAGGCTTCACTCCAGCCTCAAAAAGCTTAACCGCCACCTGAAAGGTATCCAGGTCGGTATTGAACAGGGCAACGCCGGCCCTGTCAGCCATCTGTACTGTATCCTCAGGGACCTTCTTGCCCCTTACCACGATGATCGCCGGGACATCAACCAGGTTGGCGGCGGCCACGATATTCTTGTGCGTCTGCACCGTTACCCAGACATTGCCCGCCTTCGCGCCCGCCATGACGTCGCTCAGCATGTCGGAGACAAAGGCCCCGTCGACCTCGGTGTCGCCGACCTCATTCAAGGCATTCAACTTGAGTTTGGACTGCAGTTCCTTGACCGTCACAGTTCAGCCTCCTTCAATTACGCCCTAGGTCTCCGGGGTCAGACTCAGCATGCCGACGTCCCGCAACATCTCGCCGCGGCAGGTGTGCGGGCTCTTCCTGAGCGAGCCGGGCACAACCAGAATCTTCTTCCCCGGGGTCCGGAGTCTAGACGTGAAATGCGATGTGAGAACATCGAGCTTGTCCACGGAGAGGTCAATCTCCTCACCGGCCTTGTATGCCAGCGCCGCGTACACCCAGATGTTCTGGCCCTCACAGATCTTTGAAAGGATATTGAGATGACATGACTCATCGCAGCCGGCACACTGCATCAGGCCCATCAGTTCCTCGAAGGTCACGATGGTCTTACACTTCTCACACTCGAGATCGAATTTCATAGACTGGGCACTGCCGGCATAATTAAAGTAATGCTCGCCTTCCTTGTACTCGTCCTTGGGCGGCGCATCCTCATACGAGAAATAGACCCTGGTCTTGTTGCAGTGGTAGCAATTCTCGGTAACAATGAAACCATCTCGGAGGTTGGTCTTGTTCCAGAGGTGCCTGCACTTATCACGTACCATGTCCCTCTCCCTGTGCAGATGTGGTGTCAGGCTGTTGCCTGAAGCAGATGTAATCCTTTTCAAGCCAGCATAGGGGCGGGAAGGCCCAATGTCAAATGAAAAGGGGACAGAAATCGTTATCAACTTG
>JAUXGG010000248.1 GCA_030622265.1 Candidatus Eiseniibacteriota bacterium | reverse complement strand
AGTCGACCTTGACCTCCGCCTCGGCGGTCTGCGGGACTCTCTTGATGCAGACAATGATATTCAAGTGCACCTCCTGTGCTGATCTGTCTAATCTTATCTATGCGGTCGGCCCGCTCGCATTAACCCCTCAGGATGCTCGCGGCGATTACGAGTCTCTGCACTTCCGAAGTGCCTTCGTATATCTCCGTCAGCTTCGAGTCACGGAAGTACCTTTCGACATCGTATTCCTTCATGTACCCATAACCCCCGTGTATCTGGACTGCGTTTATGGAAGCGCGTACCGCCGCTTCGGAGGCATAGAGCTTGGCCTGCGCAGCCTCCTTGGAGAACCGTCCGCCCTTGTCTTTCTGGTATGCAGCGTTATAGGTAAGAAGTCTCGCGGCCTCGATCTCGGTCGCCATGTCAGCCAGGATCCATTGGATAGCCTGGAACTCGCATATCGGTTTCCCGAACTGCTTCCGCTGCTTGGAATACTTGACTGACTCCTCAAGGCAGGCCTGCCCGATCCCCACTGCCTGGGCGGCGATGCCGATCCTGCCGCCGTCCAGGGCGGACAGGGCGATCTTGAATCCCATGCCTTCCTTGCCCAGCAGGTTCTCCCTGGGGATTCTGCAATCCTCGAAAACGAGCTCGGAAGTGTCGGCGGCCCTCATTCCCATCTTGTCTTCCTTCTTGCCCACACTGAATCCCGGCATTCCCTTCTCCGCTATGAACGCCGCTACCCCCTTGGTTTTCAGGGACCTATCGGTGGACGCGAAAAGCAAGATGATGTCGGCCTGGCCGCCATTCGTGACGAAGATCTTGGTACCATTGACCACATAATGGTCCCCGTCGAGCACAGCCGTGGCCTCGACAGCGCCCGCATCGGTTCCCGCCTCGGGCTCGGTCAAGGAGAACGCACCAAGATGCCTGCCTTCGGCGAGCGCAGGAAGGTATTTCTTTTTCAGGTCTTCGCTGCCGAAGTCGAGTATCGGCTGGCAGACCAGCGAGTTGTTCACGGACATGGTCACGCCGACCGAGGCGTCACATCTTGAGATCTCTTCGACGGCGATGGCGTAACTGACCGCGTCCATCCCGGCGCCGTCATACTCCTCGGGCACCATCATTCCCATGAAACCCAACTGGCCGAGTTTCTTCACTATGTTGGCAGGGAAGGAGGCTTCCTCATCATACTGACCCGCGACCGGCTTGATCTCCTTCTCAGCAAACTCCCTGACGCTGTCCCTGATCATCTGTTGCTGATCATCAAGATCGAACTTCATCGTGCTCCTCCTCGTGACAGACCTCGCGGGCGGCGAGGCATCAAGGTATTAATCGGATGAATCAAGCAATTATGGATATGGAAATCCGAAAGGCGAGGATAGCACCGGCATTTCGGCCAGTCAAGCGAAAAGGATTATGGCTGGGCCGGCTGCTCCTCGGCAGGGGCTGCTTCCAGTTCCTGTACCGGGACTTGGGAATCCCCGGAGGCTGTCTCTTCGTCCGTCACGGCCGCGGCTTCCACCTTGTCCTCGGCGTTCTCGGGCATCACGCCGATCACCTCGATGAAGATGGCGCTAAGGGTAGGGTCGAGCTCCCTTCCTGCCTTGTCCGCGATGATCGCAAGGGCCTTTGCCTTGCTGAATGGCTTCATCCTGTAGGACCTGGCCGAAGTGAGGGCATCATAGATGTCTGCGATCCTCACGATGCGGCTGAAGGCATCCGGGCGGATTGAACGCTGGGTCGCCGGATAACCTGACCGGTCCATGTTGAGATGGTGGCAGAAGCTGACGATCATGCTCCTCAGGATGGTCCTGTCGAGCTTCTTAAGATAGGTAAGCACCTTTACGCCCGATGTCGTATGACCTCGCATCATCGTCCAGTCATCATCCGTGAAATCCTGGATCTTGTTCAGGATCTTATGCGGGACATCCATCTTTCCCACGTCGTGGAAGAGAGCGGCGATGCCCAGGTCGCAGAGCGCATGCCTGGGAAGGCCCAGCCTGTTGCCGAGGGCGATTGAGTAGATGCAGACATTGAAGGAGTGGTGATATGTATACTCGTCATAATCCCTTATGGCCGTCAGCGTAAGCATCGATTCCTCGTTGGAGAGGATGCTGTCGACCACGTTCTCTACTACGCGCTTTACTTTCCTCGGGTTGACCTTTCCGCGCGAGACCCCGTCTTTCAGGGCCTCCTTGACTATGTGCAGGGCCGAGAAGAAGGACCGCTTGGCGTCATCCTTGGTCGGTCCGGATGACAGCTCGGCATGGTCGTTGCCATCTTCAGGGCCAGGTATGCGCCTTATTTCTACGCCTGCGATTCCCTCGAGGTTCATCAGCCGGACGAGCTCCTCGAAGGGATTGTCATGCGAAGGATCCAGCCGGGCGAATACCATTCCGAAGCCAAGGAAGTCATCAGCCTCGGCAATCTCATCGATGCTTATTGATCTGACGCCGCGGGCCGTCATCTCATCCACGAAATACTTGAGCGTATTGAATCCCGAAACCGTGGCTTTCACCCGTGTCCGGTTAAAGAACACGCAATCGTTCTGGATATCGAACTGGACGGTGTCCGCCTCGTTCAACAGATCACTGACGATTGCGAACAAAGCCTCGGCACTGTCCGAGACGGCGGAGTTGTACCGGTCATATGTCTTTGCCAGCCTTATGAGCACGTGGAACCTGCCAAGGAACTCCTTGGCCAGATGGAGCTGCTTAAGGCTCCCCGTGGTCAGGGTTATCTTCTCGGAACAAGCTCCTGTCTTGCAGTCTGTTTTTTCTGTCATGGCTCGAACATGGTTATGGTTGTCATGGCCTCTAAAGCGGCGCGCTTGAGCAGGCCATCGCTATCCTCGATGGCAGTCCTCAGGAACTCAGCCGCTTCCCTGTCATTCATCATCGCGATACCGTAGAACGAACTTGCCTGGGTCTCCTCATCCATGTGCTTGTACTGGCCGCAGGCGATGGTCTCCAGGAATCCGTAGCCCTCCTTGCCCATGTTCCCGTAGGTCCTCATTACCTCCCGCTTCTCATCCATCGACTTCTTGCCGAAGGTCTTGTCAATAATCATGGCCTCGAGGAAGTCCCTCGCATCACCGGATTCTATTTCCCTCATGGCCGACAGGGACGCGAAGCGTACCATCTTGTTATCGTCATGACAGAGGTTCTGGAGAGCACCCAGGCCCTGGCTGTTGCGGATCTTTCCTATTGATCTGGCCACTTCGCGTCTGACACGCGCCTCAGCATGGTTCGCCGCCTGCTTTAGCAAGCCGATTCCCTTGGGATTGCCCATCAGGCCGAGGATCATCACCACATTTCTCACGAAGTACCACCTCTTGTCCTCTACGGAATGCCTGAGATGCTCAGGGTTGTTCTTAGCGATTACCGAGATGGCCCTGCAGAGGAGGTAACGCACCCTTCGCACCTCGCAGTCGGCCAGCACATTGCAGAGCGGGTTGATCGCCGTGGGAGACAGCATGGTGAGATAAGCGAAAATCTCCTCCAGGCGCTGTTCCGAGAGATCCGAAAGGTGCTCGCCGAGCTGGTGTATGAGCTTCCTTTCTCCGAGCCTGTCTATGGTATCACGGATACTTGCTCTCCTGGGCTCATCAAGTTCATCCTGGTCCTTGAGAGTGCGCAGGTCAGACATGATCGCGCAGGCGGAAAGATAGTCGCCGGAGCCGACCTGCCAGTCGCATATTCTACCCAGGAAGTTGGTCACGCGGTCGAAGGTCTCATCACGCGGCCCCATATTGAGGATCTCGATGCAGATATCGCTGCAGCGCTTCAGGATACTCTCGTCATCTTCTTCGAGGATCTCATGGCTGATCTTCTGTATGTCCTGCTCGGTGATCTTGCGCTTGCGCCGCTGGGGTGCCCGGACCCTGTGCTCCAGGGAAAGGCCGAGCTCCTTCAGCAGGAACTCAGTGTCCGGCAGCTGCGTGCCTACATGGCTGGGAAGTGGCTTGGCCTCGATCTTTTCGGCGAGCTCCTCGATGCTTCTCTTGTCATCGGCCTCGAGATAGGCATCCACCGCCCTGTAGCTTATATTGGTAAGGTCCTTTTCCCACAGTATGGTGACCAGGTCGGCCTGGTACGGGTCGGCCT
>JAUXGG010000022.1 GCA_030622265.1 Candidatus Eiseniibacteriota bacterium | reverse complement strand
GCCTGTCCTCGGCTCGTCATACGACGTCAGCGGACCTGTAACGTTTACCTACGGGAACTTCAAGATCGAGCCCAGGGATGGAGACGATATTGCATGGGTTGCGGACGGTTCGGCGCCGGCCATAGACGGCATTGCCGTTGCGAGTGATACGACCGTCATCGTAACATTCTCGGAGGAGGTTGAGCAAACTTCCGCCGAAACGAGTGGCAATTACATGATCGACAGCCTGAGTGTAGTGGGCGTGGAGATGTACGGAGTATATCCTGATCAGGTCCTGTTGACCGTATCCGCAATGTCTGAGGGCGCATATACGCTGACGGTGAGCGGCGTGGAAGATCTTTACGGGAATGTCATGGTTGATGTCAATGAGGTGTTCAACTTCGTAGACACCAGCTTTCCAGAGGGCTACTATGACAGCGTCGATAACCTCGCCGGCGAGGAGCTTAGGGCTGCGCTTCACGATATCATCAAGAACCATACCGTCCATAGTTATGACTATGCGTGGACCGCTTTCTATACCACCGATGATAAACCCAACGGAAAGGTGTGGGACATCTACTCTGACATTCCCGGGGGCACGCCACCGTATGAGTACACTTTTGGCGTTGACCAGGGCGGCATCGGGGGGCAGGAAGGTATGGGCTACACCCGTGAGCATTCGTGGCCCAAGAGCTGGTTTGGCGGCGACGTGGCGCCCATGAATTCAGATCTCTTCGCGCTTTACCCCTGCGATGCTCATGTGAACGGCAGCCGCGGTGTGTACCCGTACGGAGAGGTCACTTCACCTCTGTGGGTATCACTGAATGGGAGCGAGGTAGGCCCATGTTCTTACCCGGGGTACTCGGAGACCGTCTTTGAGCCGATCGACGAGTACAAAGGCGACCTTGCACGCACATACTTCTATATGACCACCAGGTATTACACAGAAGATGCCGGCTGGCCGGGAAGCCCCATGACGGACGGTGCAGACCTCTTGCCCTGGGCGATAGACATGTTTCTCGATTGGCATGCGGCGGATCCCGTCAGCCAGAAGGAACTTGAGAGAAACGCTACCATCTTCACCATTCAGAACAATCGCAATCCATTCATCGACCTGCCGGAATTCGCGACTCACCTGTATGTGACAACTGCGGTAGGTGGGGACCGGACTGGCGCCCTGGTCGCGGGAATAAGCAGGATTTACCCGAATCCGTTCAATCCCTCGGCCACGGTTCGATACGTCGTCCCTGAGGCCTCTCTTGTCACCGTCATCCTGTACGATGTGCTCGGTCAAGAGGTTGGCAAGGTCGTGAATTCCTATATGGAGGCAGGGCGCCACACCTGCAAGCTCGAGGTTGGCGATCTCAGTGACGGGGTCTACTTCTTGAGACTGCACACCGGCGTTCACTCGGATACACAAAAGCTCGTGGTGCTGAAGTAAGGTCCGAGACATGGACAGGGTCGGGTCGACCGTCACAAGTTGGAATGTGTTATTGGCCAGTCGCTGCCTGGGCCTTTCGCAGCAGATTCATCTCATTGAGCCACTCTGTGATGCGGTTCAAACTCAGCATACGGAGGGACACTTTCTCACTCATCACCAGTGAATTGCGAAGATCATCAGTTGGGTAGAGATGGCTAATTGAGGGTACCTGTGTTGACAATCGGTTGGACTCTTGGTAGTTACAGGTCGTAGGTTGCTGCGTTTTATGTCGAGGCAGAAGCCGTCCACGGTGTAGTTAACAGGATCAATACAAGCAGTAGTTGGATGACAGGAACATGATGGAGGAATGGATATGGGTGATCATGGGAAGCGAGACAGCAAGAAAGAGCAAAAGAAGAAGCCCCAGCTTTCTCCAAAAGAGAAGCGGAAGCTTAAGAGAGAAAAGAAGAAGTGATTCAACCCAGTACTGGAGTCTGTGGACTTACCCTGTATTCGCGATGACCAGCGGTGCGGCAAAAACAGCCTAACACGCATCATACGAGCAGCTCAGGAGTTTCCCCGAAAAGTGATTGGTGATTCCCGCAACTGATTTGACTTCAACGGATTATCCGGATTGCTAAGTGGAGTAGTGGGATTCTGCTGTATTGGGCAAAAACGGGGGAACTCCCTATAAGGGCAGTTGTGTTGACAATCGGTTGGCTCCGTGGTAATTCTGGGCCGTGGGTTGCCGAGTGTCATGCGGAAGCAACCGCCCATGGTGTAGTTAGCAGGATTGCCGCAGGCAGCAGTTATGTGATCCAGAGAAAACACCAAACACTCACGGAGGATGTATCATGACAGGGACTCCACCTGTCCCTCACCGGGCCGATCGGCCGAACCATGACGCGTTCCGACCTGTCGAAATCCTGATACTATTGATCCTGGCGGTCATCGCAATCATCTGCCTTGACACGTTGTTCTACGCTTCCACCCTGGAGGATGCCTATATTACATTTCGTTATTCAGAGCATTTTGCCGAAGGACATGGGCTTGGTGCATGGAACACAGAGGGAGAACGAGTAGAAGGATATACTACGTTTCTGTGGATGCTTCTTATCGGTGGAGCCCGCACCCTGGGAATCGACGTCCGCACGGCCGCAAAAGCCATCGGCATTCTCATGCATCTCGTTCTTTGCTCTACACTGATCTCATTTCCATTGGTACGCCGAGGTTCAAGCAAACATCACAATGACGTTTTTGAGCATCCCAATGAAACCGTACTCGCAGGCGTGTTTCTGGCGTTCTACCTGCCCTTTTCCTGGTATGCAACATCCGGTATGGAGACGCCTCTCTTCTCTGCGCTTACCGGGCTTGCCTTTGTTTCCATATTCCTGCGCCGGAGCAGATTCCTTTTGCCACTTCTGTCCGTTCTCCTCGTCCTGACTCGTCCTGAGGGCCCGATGATTGCTGGCGCAGCAATTGCCCTCGATTTCATTACTCGCCGGCGGGAGGGGCGTAGTGTGCGTAGCACCTACATCTCAGCAGGTGCTGTGGCATTCTCAGCCGGGTTTCTAATTGTTCACAGGCTAATCTACTTCGGGCATATCCTGCCCAATTCATACTGGGCCAAAGTTGATGGCGGCGGTTCTCATCACATCTTGCGGGGACTTCGATATGTTGGCGAGTGGGTAGCCGGAAATGGGATTGTCGCGTTTCTTTGTGTTGTGGCCGCACTCAGTGTTGCTTTCTCACTTGTCAGGCCAAGGTATCGTGACTGGCCCTGGGGACTCGGTGTAATTCTGTGTCTGATCATCACTTTTATAGCATACATCGCAAAGGTCGGCGGAGATAACTACTCCGCCTTTCCTTACTGGCGTCACCTTGTTCACCTCTCTGCGCCTATTGCATTTCTTGCTGTTTATGCAGTTGTACGCCTATCCCCGAATTCCCGATTGTTCCACGTTTTGGTTTTGCTCGTTGTCGTATTCATCACAAACCTGTCCATCTTGGGCGCTCACGACAACTTGATGTTGAAATCTATTCAGGCATCCCTGGCATCCTACCCTAGTCTGACTCACGCCCAGCATGATGACTACCTCTTAAGGCTCAAGTGGCTCAGTCAACGCAACGCTGTCGTTGCCAGCAGCCTTGCCGGCGAATTGCCTTATGTCGTGGACGCCATACATATTGATAACCTTGGATTGAACACACCTCATATAGCGAAGTACGGCTCTTTTGATCCGGAAGGCCCTGTAGATTCAAAGACGGACATGAAGTGGGTCTTAGAGCAGCATCCCGATATCATTGAGGGTTACATTCCCGGTACGATGGTGCTGAATGCTTCGCCAAACGAGATGAAGGAGTACATTGACACCAGCTACCGGACCAAGATGCACAGAGAGTTGGTATCTTCTGGGATCTTCCAGCGAGATTACCTGTTCGTCCGTAATTGGCCCTATCACGTTAAGGACAGAGCGGTCTTTATTAGAAGATCATACTGGGTAGATTGTCAGGTTCAGGATGAGTTGGACTGTGTCCCCGTTGCAGATACGCCTCTGGGGGTATATGCGAGGGACTCAGATGATGACTGAATTCACTCGACGAGGGTAAGGCGCGGCCAACGCTCTGCGGGTCAGGTGTTGGCGGGTCACATTGCTCAATTGAGGAGGAGACCCCTATAAGACGGGGCGCGCCGGACCCGTACCTACTGCCTGAGAAGAAACACTGAGGCCTGTGAGCAACTGGATTTCAAACTGAATTACAAGTTGTTCAAAATGGAGAAGTTGATTACCTCATAGATGACATGTCAGAGAATGAATCTCGCTGAGCCTTGGCGCCTTTTGAATTAGCAGGAACCTGGGGCGCGGTTCGCATTCGAAAGTGGGCTGATTATGATATCATCCGAAGACGCTTGGGGGCTTATTCTCGAAGCCAGCAAACCTCTCCCCGCCGTACACCTCGCTCTCGATGCCGCCCTGAATCATGTACTGGTGAGCCCGGTTCGTGCCGACGGCGACCTGCCCCCGGCTGACCGGTCTACCAGGGATGGCTATGCCGTAAGATCAGCTGATCTGGGATCGCCGCCCACGGTTCTCAGGGTTCGTGGCGAGGTCGCAGCCGGATCGGATGCGGCGCCGGTCATTGGTCGGGGCGAATGCGTGAGGATCTTCACCGGTGCCAACCTGCCTGAGGGCGCCGACACAGTGGTAATGGTTGAGGACACCGAGCCGGAACAGGGGGAAGTGGGTGGGGAAGAGCTGGTGCGAATTCTCAAGCCGCTTGAGAGGGGCTCCAACATCTCTCTGAGAGGGGAGATCGCCCGTGAGGGTGACGAGCTGCTTCCGGCTGGCACCCGCCTGGACGCCATGGCAATAGGGACCTGCGCGACTGCCGGAGAGAGTTCGGTGGAGGTCCATCGCAGGCCCTCTGTCTCCGTGGTGGTGACCGGTGCGGAATTGCGGGAAGTGGATCACGAAGTCAAGCCGCATGAAACCCGCAACTCAAACGGACCTATGCTTGCCGCGGCTCTCGGTCTACGGGGATACGAAGTCGTGTCCAGTTCCTTTGTCGCCGACGAAGCCGGGCTGATTACCGAGTATCTCCGGACGGCGCTCGAGCGGAGCGACGTGGCCGTAATGACGGGCGGTACGTCCGTGGGGAAGTACGACCTTGTGGCCGACGCGATCGGCGCCGCCGGCGGGACGATGTGTTTTCACGGCATCGCCATGGCGCCAGGCAAACCCTCGCTCTTTGCCACAACCTCGCAGGGTGGCTATATATTCGGACTGCCCGGAAACCCATTGAGTGCGATGACGGCCTTTCACGAGTTAGTGCTCCCGCTCTTGAGACGGCTCGGGGGCTGGCCTGTGGCGAAGTGCAGGCCCTCGGTCCGGGGGCGTCTTGCGGAGCAGGTCCCTGGAAAGAAGGGCTGGCAGCGGCTTATGCTCGGCCGCCTGGTCTTCGGTAAGGACGGGATGACCGCGGAGCTCATACGGAGCAGTGGTGCGGGTGACCTTGTTGCCGGCTCAGAGGCTGACGGTGTGGTAATCGTTCCACCCGGTACATCCGGGCTTGAGGCCGGCTCAGCCTGCACATTCAGACTCTGGAGAGCGCCGGTGACCCCGTGAAGGTGATGTCTGGCACTTACTATGAGCATGACATTCAGGTGAAGTCGGGGATCCTCACGCATCAGACGATTATCCTGATTGACTTGATCCAGCTACGGTCTTAGACTGGCCCCTGCAACGCCAACCTAACGGATTACCCTCAGGAGGCATAAGATGAAAAGGCTGATCATCGGAATCGCGCTCCCCGCATTACTGACTCTCTGCCTGGTATGGATGGGGTGTGGTGGTAGTTCGACCGGACCGGACGACGGAGACAACACGTACAGCGCGGTGGAGGATTTCTACTACAGCTTCGAAGTCGCTGACCAGAGCGGAGTCAGGGTTGAAGCCATATCGGGAACCGTGACGGTGAGGGGAGTCTCAGGAGTCGACTCGGTGATTATCAAGGGCACGAAGTGCGTTCGCGCCCCGAGCCAGGAAGATGCGGACGAGCGGCTTCCTGGGCTTGATGTCATTGTCGAGAACGTCACCGATGAGGTGTCCGCCAGGACTACCCAGCCGAGTGACACCGAGGGCCGGAGCTACGAGGTTGACTATGAGATTACCATGCCGCCTGAGATGGCGGTCATGGTCTCAAGTGTGAACGGGACCATCACGATCCAGGATGTCGCAAGCGACCTTACGATCTCGAGCACCAATGGCGGGGTAGTGCTCGACAACTTCGTTGGGGAAGCGACCATCAACGTCGTGAACGGTACCGTGGTCGGTGATGTGACACTGCCGCTCAATGGCGAGATAGTGATTGTGGTCGTGAACGGTGGTGTGGGGCTTGAGATCCCCACGGAAACCTCGGCCGGGTTTTCGGCCCGCGTCACGAACGGCGGCATCAGCACCTCCGGTCTTGCCTTCACTGATCTGGAGACCACGTCAACTTCGGTGACGGGTACACTGGGTGACGGTGAGGGGATAATCGGGATCACCGTCACAAACGGGACCATCCTGGTGACGGGCACCTAGGGCCTCCGGCGAAGCATATCCATTCACGTAGTCTCGGTCATCGAGGAGCAGCGCTTCGTGCTAGAACATGCCGGCAGGATCAAGGAAGACCAGATACGCGAAACCGGGGCGAAAATCGTTGCAGCTCCGTCAGAGCCGGAGGAGGCCTAAATGGCTTGGAAACCGGCGCCGGCGGTGATATATTGATGAGTGATTTGATGGTCTAAGTCATAGCGGGGGTGACGATGAAGGACAGCATCTACCTGGACAATGCCTCAACTACCTATCCCAAACCACAGAACGTATACGACTATATGTACGAGTTCTACCGGACCCAGGGCTTCAACCCGGGGCGTGCGGGATATGACGCCAGCCAGGAGACCGCGGAAGTCGTACAAGGCACCCGCAAGATGCTTGCGGGGTTCTTTGGCGGGACCGATCCCAAGTACCTGACCTTTAGTTATAATGCCAGCGACTCGCTCAACATGATTATCCAGGGCGTGCTCAATGAGGGCGACCATGTAGTCACCACCAATGTCGAGCACAATTCGGTCCTGAGGCCTCTCAATCATTTGAAGCGTGACGGGGTGATCGATGTTACCCATGTGCCCATGGATGACCGGGGCTTCATCGACCCGGACGATGTCAGGAAGGCGATCAAGAAAAACACCAGCATGGTAATCATGAACCACGCATCCAATGTGATCGGCACTGTTCAGCCGGTAAAGGAAGTGGGGGAAGTCTGCCGTGACGCGGGAGTTTGTTTTGCGGTGGATGCCTGCCAGACGGCCGGGGTAGTGGATGTAGATGTCGAGAAGATGTGCATCGACCTGCTGGCCTTTACCGGGCATAAATGCCTGCTTGGACCCACGGGTATCGGTGGGTCCTATGTCAGCGAAGACACGCCCATCCGCTGCACGCGCTTCGGGGGTACGGGGATCCGGTCGGCATATCGCTTCCACCTGGATGAGTTTCCCTATCGTATGGAGTGCGGCACGCTTAACATTGTGGGCGTGGCGGGACTCAAGGCGGGCCTTGAGTGGATCAATGAGCAGGGAGTGGACGCCATTCATGAGCAGGAGATGAAACTCTGGTCGAGGCTCAGGGATGGACTGCGAGCGATAGACGGCATCACACTCTATTGCGCGGACAGTCCCGAGAACCACATATCTGTACTCAGCTTCAATGTAGAGGGGTCGGAAGCCGCCGATGTGGGTAGGATGCTGGATGTGGAGCATAACATCGCATGCCGGACAGGCCTTCATTGCGCGCCGCTCGTGCATAAGCAGCTCGGGACGGACAAGATTCACGGTACGGTGCGTCTCGGTATCGGGCCGTTCAATACAGAGGAACACATCGACACTGCCATAGAAGCCGTCAGGGAAATTGCCTCGATCAAGAAGATCAAGAACACCTCGGTATAAAAAGGGGACAGCGCCCTTTTCACAAGAAAAGGGCGCTGTCCCCTTTTTATACTGTCCCCAGCACAACCGCGATCAGCTTGCGGCGCGTGAAAGGTTCCTTGAGGAGCAGGATCGCGAGGGAGCCTGCCTGTCTCATCGCGGTGGCCCAGAGTACGGACGAGCGAACCAGCACGGGCTTGGCGATCAGGATGCCGAAAGCCACCGTTGCCATGGCGAGAATTCCCCACATTAGCCCGAGCGCTATCTGCCTGCGCGAGGCTTCCTCCGGGGGCTTGTGCTTCGCAGCCACAATCACGCCGGATGCAACAAGCCCCATCCCAGCAAACTGCCAGGGCCCCAGCCTCTCATCTATTATGAGGAAGGCCATGATGGTGACAAACGGGGGATAGAGGCAACCTGTGATAGCGGGTATCCCGGCCCCGATCATGTTAAGGCTCTTGTGAAGCAGAGTGTCTGAGACGGCGATTGCGATGATCCCGCTGGCAAAGAGGATGAGATAATCTGAGACGGGCGCACCGGACAGAATGGGCTGTTTCGCAGCGACAAGCGTAATGAGGAACAGCGGAACAGTTATGGCCACCCTGAAGAGATTGAGCGCAAAGGGAGACACGGTCTCGCCTGACTTTCGCAGGAATATGACGGCCATGGCCCAGACTACGGCCGCCAGTACTGAGAAGAGTTCACCCAACGTGTTTCCGTTCTTCCGGGGAAGCGTCCCACATGTACCTGATGTTCGAGTGTGGGGATTATGGCACAGCATCACAGGCCTGCCAGAACAAATATATTGACAAGCAGGGGGACGAGCGGGTATCATAATCGTTCAAGTATGGTAGAAGTCAAGAAGGAGTAACGATCCAACCGTAACCGGGTGATCGATAATGGGCATCTAACTTAATCGATCCAGAAGGACTCGGACCTGGGAGGAGTACTATGATCGCGATTCTCAGTATTCAGCCTTTCGGGGTGAATACCCTCCTCGAGTGGTCCGCCGGTTATGGAGGTGGTCGAAGGCAACTCTAAGTAGCCACCCAGGACTCCAACTGAACCGCCGGATCGCCAAGATGGTCCGGCGGGTTTTTGCATTTGGTACAGGCGCTGCCGCGCCGGGAGACGAGGCGCCACAGGCGCAAGAAGGGGAAGATCGAAGAGAGAGATGGAATCAGCTTATTACGAAGATGACAGGCATGATGGGATCAGCTCCAGGCAGGCCCTGAAGCGGCTGCTTCCGCTGCTCAAGCCTCATTGGAAATGGCTGGTGGTCTGCTTTGGACTGCTGGCTCTCTCCAAGGGAGTGTACCTGGCGGGACCGAACCTGATCCGCCGCGCCATCGATGTCGACATCAGTGGGCGCGACTACGGTGGGCTGGTCAATACAGTACTCCTGTATGTTCTGTTGCAGGGTATCTTCCTGGTCACCAACTACCTGTTCCGCTTGAGGATGGAAATCATCGGGCAGAAGGTGATGATCCTGCTCAGGCGGCGGCTCTTCGATCACATCATGCGCATGTCGGTGTCGTTCTTCGACCGGAACCCGACAGGGCGCCTGATGGCCCGCGTGGAGTCGGATACCGAAGCTCTGCGGAAGATGTTCACGAACACGGTGGTCGGGATGATCGGGTCGCTGATACTGGTGGTTGGGATGTTCTTATGGATGTTCATCGTGTCCCCGAGGTTGAGCCTGGTGGTGGCGATCATCATTCCGGTGACCTCGGTCGCGCTCTATTTCTACCACCGGTTAACGACGCCCAAGTGGCTCGAGATCAGGAAACGGATGGCTGATGTGACCGCTTCGCTTACCGAGTTCATGCAGGGAATGGAGATCATCCAGATCTTCGACCAGGCAGACGAAGTCCAGAAACGCATGGACGAGACCAACAGGAGAAAGTACCGGCCCCAGCTCGTGGCCGAGCTGATCGTGGTGGTCATGTTCAACTTCATATTCTTTATGGAGACCTTCATCATCGCGCTGGTGCTGTACTTTGGCACGCGCTGGGTTGGGGCCGGGGCCGGGGCCGGGGCTGGAGGGCTCACGATCGGGACCCTGGTGATGTTCATAACTTATGTGCGGATGCTCTTTGAGCCCGTTCACCTGGTTGCCGAGGAGGTCTCGGTTATCCAGAAGGCCGCGGCAGGAGCGAAACGGATTTTCGGGCTTCTCGAGACCGAGGAGAAGGTGCCCGATACTGCGGAGCCCGTGGCGTGGGCTGAGTTCGACTCGGAGATAAAGTTCGAGAATGTGTGGTTCTCGTATACGGGCGATGATGACTATGTCCTTAAGGATGTTTCCTTCACGATCCCGAGGGGTAAGCGCTATGCCCTGGCCGGGGTCACGGGTGGGGGCAAGTCTACGGTGATAAACATGCTTCTCAGGTTCTATGACCCGCAGAAGGGACGAATCCTGGTGGACGGAATCGACATACGCGACATATCCATCAGGAACTTACGCGAGAAGTTCGGACTGGTACTCCAGGACATCTTTCTGTTCCCCGGAAACGTGGCAAGCAATGTTGCGCTCTCTTTCGGGACCACAGATCTCGACAGGGTGGCTGAGGTTTGCCGCACGGTCTCTGCCGACAGGTTCATCGAGGCCATGCCGGACAGGTACGAGAGCGAGCTCTCCGAGCGCGGTGCCAACTTGAGCCGCGGCGAACGGCAGCTCCTGTCCTTTGCAAGAGCTCTGCACTTCGATCCCGAGGTCCTGATCCTGGATGAGGCCACCAGTTCGGTGGACCCTGAGACCGAACGGCTGATTCAGGATGGGCTTGCGACCCTGATGCGTGATCGCACCTCGATCGTGATCGCGCACAGGCTGTCCACGATCCTCAACGTGGACAGGATCCTGGTAATACGTGAGGGCGAGATCATCGAGCAGGGGACGCATCACGAGCTGGTGGCCGCGGGCGGGTACTATTCGAAGCTCGCGCAGCTTCAGTTCGCGCCCAATAACAGAAATGGGAACATGAACGGAAACAGGAATGGGGTGAGGAAGGCATGCTGAGATATTTCAGATGGTTCTGGCGATACTACCGGAATCATAAGCGGCCGCTCGTCATATTCCTGACGGTATCATTCCTGAGCAGTGCGCTGCTGGTATTGCAGCCCATACTGCTTAAGAACATCTTCGACCTGCTTCATTCAGGGGAGATAAGACCGACCAGACTGCCGTTTGTCAGCAGCTGGGTGGAGGCCATTGGAGCCGGCCGCATCGAAAACTACGTGATCATGCTTATCGTGGTGGGCCTGGCCGGGTTTGTCATTCGCTCGTTCCTCATCGGGTACAGGGCCTACATGAACATACGCCTCGAGTGGGAGTTCAGGCAGCACGCCTTCGAGGACTTGACCAGGAAAGGGCCGGATTTCTTCAGCCGATTCAAGACAGGGGACCTTATCACCAGGATGACGGACGATGTCAGCGAGGACAAGCTGGCGTGGTTTGCGTGCAGCGGGATCTTCAGGTTCTATGAGGCGTTGACCCTGATCGTCTTCAGCATCATCATGATGCTGCTCATAAACCCGACACTCACGGCCTGGACCGCAGGGCCGCTTCCTATCCTGGTCCT
>JAUXGG010000237.1 GCA_030622265.1 Candidatus Eiseniibacteriota bacterium | reverse complement strand
TTCGGGAAGATGCTTTTCAGGCTGGATACGCTCTCCTCGTTCGTGCTCCTGTTCATAGGCTTCTTCGGCCTGGTGATGGTGCTTTACTCCCTCGGGTTCATGAGGGGTAAAGGGAATCTCAAGGAGTATTACTCCTACTGGCTCTTGACGCTTGGTGGGGCATGTGGCGCGGTGCTGGCCAATGACATGATCCTGTTCGTGACCTTCTGGGGCTTCCTGGGTTTTACGCTCTACATGCTGGTAATGACGGGCGGTCCGAAGGCCGCCGGAGCCGCCAAGAAGACCATGGTGATAGTGGGTGGAACCGACGCCCTGCTGGTGCTTGCCGTGGCCATTGTGTGGGTCATGACCGGCTCTACCAGCCTGACGCAGGAATCTATTCCAACGGTTACCGGATTGTCGGCATTCGCCTTCATCCTGTTTGCATGTGCGGCATTCGCCAAGGCGGGCGCCATGCCCTTCCACAGCTGGATACCGGACGTGGCCGAGCACGCGCCCACTTCGGTGGTCGCCTATCTGCCGGCGTCGGTTGACAAGCTGCTGGGCATTTACCTGCTGGCGCGTGTCTCGCTTTATCTGTTTAATCTAACGCCGGGGATGCAGCTCCTTGTGCTGATTGTGGGGGCGTTTACCATCATTGCCGCGGTCATGATGGCGCTGGTGCAGCACGATCTCAAGCGGCTCCTGAGCTATCACGCGGTCTCCCAGGTCGGCTACATGGTCTTGGGAGTGGCGACCTTGAATCCAATAGGTGTCGCGGGCGGCCTGTTCCACATGGTCAACCACGCCATCTACAAGGGTTGCCTGTTCCTCTGCGCGGGCTCTGTGGAGAAGGAGGAGGGAACGACCGACCTGGACAGCCTCGGCGGGCTTGCCAGGTACATGCCGATAACCTTCGTGACCTGTGTGCTCGCGGCCCTGGCGATCTCGGGCATCCCGCCCTTGAATGGTTTCGTGTCCAAATGGATGGTTTATCAGGGAATCATAGAGATGGGCCGCAGCGGCGGTTACCTCTGGGTGCTCTGGCTGGTAGCCGCGATGTTTGGCTCTGCCCTGACGCTTGCCAGCTTCATGAAAGTCCTGCATGCGGTCTTCCTTGGAATAAGGGAAAGGAAAGCGGGGGGCGATCCCAAGGAGGTCGGGCTCGCGATGGCGATTCCGATGATCGTGCTCGCGGCGCTGTGCCTCGCATTCGGTATCTTCGCCTTTTCGATTCCGCTGAGCGGTTTCATACTCCCGGCGATCAATGGCGTCTCCTGGCTTTCGGTTCCCGATGTGAGCCAGTGGCTTGGATGGTGGAGCCCGGGGATGGCGACTCTGTTCATCGTGGCCGGCGTGGGTATCGGGCTCATTATCTACCTGGTGGGCCGGTTGAAGGGCACCAGGACCAGCTCGATGTATATCGGCGGCGAGATCCTCGAGCCCGAGGTCCGGGTGACCGGCACCGACTTCTATACCACCGTGAGCGACATGGGTTTCTTCAGCACCATGTACAGGTGGGCTGAGGCGAGAACCTTCGACATGTATGACATTGGAAGGAGTATCTCCTTCTATTTCATAAAAGGATTCAGAGCGGCCCATACCGGTGTACTCCCCGAGTACCTGACATGGGCGCTCGCCGGACTGCTCGTTCTGGTGCTAATTCTACTGAGGTGAGAATATGCTTGAGATGATGGGCCTATTGCTGATCTTCATGATAATCGCCGCAATAGTTGCCATTGAAACCCGGGATCTCCTTGCCGCAGTAATCTCGGTTACCGCGGTGGGATTCGGATCGGTCATCGCATTCTTCTATATGCGGGCTCCGGATGTTGCAATCGTTCCTATCGTGGTGGAAGTGCTTATACTTGTGATCCTGATCAGGGCAACCCTCCGGGTGGGGCTCAAGACCTTCGTTGGAAACCGGGATTTCTTCGGGATGATGGTCACGATAGCCATGCTGCTGGTGATCTTCCTTGCGGCGATCCGGGTGTTCAACGACCTGCCGGCGTTCGGCGAACCTGTTATGGCCAAGATGATGGACGCGCCTTCGCGGATCTACCTGGCCAACGGGCTCAATGATACCGGGGCTGCCAACATCGTCACGGCGGTTCTCCTGGACTACCGGGCCTACGATACCCTTGGCGAGGCCACGGTGCTTTTCACCTCCATAATCGGAGCGATTACCATCATTCGAAAGAAAGCGCGGAAGAAGCCGTCTGAGCCGGAGGTTGAAGAATGGACAGTGTGACCAAAGGCATGACTCCGATAGTTCAGGTCGTATCCGGATGGGTCAAGGGATTCATCGTGGTGTTCGGCATATACCTGGTCCTCTACGGGCACCTTACGCCTGGCGGGGGCTTCGGTGGCGGCGTGGTCCTCGCGATGGCCCTTGTCCTTCTGGTGCTTGCGCAAGGCAAGGAGGAGGGGCTCCGGCGCCTCCCGATGGGCGTGGCTGCGGAGCTCGATAGCGTGGGCGCGCTCATGTTTCTGGCAATAGCCCTGCTCGGCATGTTTGCCGGACTGGGCGGAAGTTTCTTCATCAATTTCATCGCGAAGGCGAATCCAGGTGAGCCATATTCGCTCCTGAGTGCCGGGATCATCCCGCTGGCCAACATCGCGATTGCGCTCAAGGTCGCCAGCTCGCTGTTCGTTATGTTCATGATGCTCGTGCTCATGCGTGTGGTGTACACGGAGCCGGGCAAGGACTCGTAGAAGGAGTAGAAGATGCATTACGCACTCTGTCTCGCGCTCTTCCTGGTTGGGCTATACGGAGTGATGGTAAAGAGGAACCTGATTAAGATCGTTATCAGCCTCGTGATACTGGAAAGCGCAGTAAACATGTTCATTGTCATGATCGGATACCGGGAGGACGGTATCGCGCCCATCATGAGCAAGATGACGGACCCCGAGGTCTTCGCTTCGAGATCGGTCGATCCGGTTCCGCAGGCGCTAGTGCTGACCGCCATCGTTATCGGGCTCGGCGTGACGGCGATGACCGTGGCTCTCGCGATGAGGCTGTATGAGAAGTACGGCACATACGACATTAAAGAAATCCGGAATCTGAAAGGTTAGGGGCGAAGAGCGATGCAGATCATTCCTCTGTTTGTGGCGATTCCGCTGGGCGCGGCCTTCTTCATCCCCATGGTGGGAAGGAAGAACCCGCGACTCTCTGACACCCTGGCGAACATAACGACCCTGGCCTTGTTCCTGATGGCTCTTTCGGTTATCGGAAAGGCAGCCCAGGTTTACTGGATGGGTGGCTGGGTCCCCAGGCTCGGAATCCCGATCGGGATAAACCTTGTCCTCGACGGGGTCTCGATCTTCATGCTTGTAACCATAACCCTGATTTCCTTCCTGGTGACTATCTACTCGATCCAGTACATGGACAAGTTCACTTCGAAGGCCCGGTTCTACAGCCTCTTTCTCTTGATGGTCGCAGGCATGAACGGGGTGGCTTTGACGGGTGATCTCTTCAACCTCTACGTTTTCCTGGAGGTAGCGTCGATAGCGTCCTATGCGCTGGTTGCCTTCGGGGGACAGCATGAGGATCTGGAGGCGTCGTTCAAGTACCTGGTCTTAGGATGCGTGGCATCGACTATGGTGCTCTTCGGCATTGGGATCACCTATGCAATGACCGGGTCGCTCAACATGGCCCAGGTATCCACCATCATAGGCGGGAACTTCAAGCCCATCCATCTCTTCACGATGGCGCTCTTTATCTCCGGTTTCGGACTCAAGGCGGCGCTGGTTCCTTTCCACGCCTGGCTGCCCGATGCGCATCCTTCGGCCCCGGCGCCCATATCCGCGATGCTCTCTGGCGTGGTGATCAAGACCATAGGCATCTACGCGCTGGTCAGGGTGATGCTGAATGTCTTTGGAATGACCCCGCTTACCTCATACATACTGCTCGTCCTGGGTACCGTATCCATGGTGGTCGGAGTCCTGCTTTGCATGGGCCAGGATGATATTAAGCGTTTCCTTGCCTATTCGAGCATAAGCCAGATCGGGTATATAGTGCTCGGCTTCGGTCTGGGAACAAGGCTGGGGATAGCCGCCGCCCTCTTCCACCTGATCAACCATGCGGTCTTCAAATCGCTGCTGTTCCTCAACTCAGGCGCCGTCGAGTACGCCACGGGGACCAGGGACTTCAGCAAGCTGGGTGGGCTCAAGGACAAGATGCCGGTAACGACCACGACGGCCGTCATCGGC
>JAUXGG010000256.1 GCA_030622265.1 Candidatus Eiseniibacteriota bacterium | reverse complement strand
TTCGGCATCGGGTAATGTCGCGCAGTACACTTGCGAGAAGATTCTCGACCTGGGCGCCAAGCCGGTAACGCTTTCGGATTCGAGCGGCTACATCTATGACGAGGAAGGCATCGATCGTGAGAAGCTCGCATATGTAATGGAGCTTAAGAACCTGAAGCGCGGCCGGATCAAGGAGTACGCCGAGAAGTATCCGAAGGCGGTGTACACCGCTGTGGACAAGAAGCTGGATTACAATCCGCTCTGGGCCCACAAGGCCGATATCGCCTTCCCGTGCGCTACCGAGAACGAGATCAATGCCAAAGACGCCAAGAACCTGGTCGACAATGGTTGCTACCTTGTCTCCGAGGGTGCCAATATGCCCACGACGACTGAAGGCGTCAAGATCTTCCTGGATGCTGGTATTCTCTACGGCCCGGGTAAGGCGGCCAATGCAGGTGGCGTGGCGGTCTCGGGGCTTGAGATGACGCAGAACAGCATGCGTTATGGCTGGTCGCGTGAGGAAGTTGACAAGAAGCTCAATGACATCATGAAAAGCATTCACAGGCAGTGCCACGAGACAGCAGTCGAGTACGGCACGCCCGGCAACTATGTCAATGGAGCCAATATTGCCGGTTTCATCAAGGTCGCAGATACCATGATCGATCTTGGATTGGTTGCCTAAACAACCGGTTTCGGCTGGAGAGGGGCAGGCCTTAGAGCCTGCCCCTCTCTTCTTTGTGGGGTGGGTATCCGTTTTGTGGGGCAGGTATCCGTCACGCGACCGGGGTTCGGTCCTAGCGCCAATATGTGGCCCACCGCCCGCGTGCCTTGCCCGCTAAAGTCCCCTTCAGAAAGCGCCGATATATCGACTAAGAGCGAACCCATACGCTGTCATCGTTAGGTGGTGTGAAGAATGATAACAAACCAACGAGGCTTCACCCTTGTCGAGATAATGATCGTCGCGATCATCATTGGCGTGCTGGTTGCAATAGGCATTCCCAACTTCCTTCGATTGAAGAACAGGGCGATGGAAGCAGGCGTGAAGTCCAATATGCACACGGTTCAGCTTGCGGTGGAGGATTACGCAGTTCATACCATGGGCGTATATCCCGATGATGCCGCCTCGGCCACGCACAGCGGCGAGACGGTTGAGGACCTTTGCCCCGATGGTGCGTACCCTGTGAATCCTTTCACCGGCGCATCGACTGTGGTTGTCTGGGATGCCGACCCGGCCAACTCGGGTGAGATAGGCATAAGCCCTGCGACGGCGACCGATTACCTGATAAAGGGCTATGGCAAATCGTTTATGCTCCTGCTGGAGCTCAGTCCCGGGAAGTAGGTGCAGCGAGTACGCTGTGCGGCTGATTCAGGTCTGCCGCCGGGCCGGGTATGGCATTACGCTGAACATGACAGGTAGCAGAAAAACATACGGGGTAACCTCCTGAGAGGTTACCCCGTCTCTTGCTCGCTGGAGGGCCTCAAGAACGAGCTATCCATAAGCCCGCTTGGACGAGCTTATCTATATAGTCTCTTGATATCCCCCCACGACGTGCCCTCTGTCGCCACTGGTTGGGTACGGTGGAGCGTAAGCCCCGACTCCGATCCTCCCGAGTGGACCACGTCATAGGTCTGGTTGGCCGGAAGCGTGCTCTTGGTCCATGTGAACTCAACCGCGAAGCCATCGAGTGAATCCGGCGAATCCAGATAGTATTCGGAGCTCGATGCACGGAACCTCTCCTTCCAGTTGAAATCGGGATCGAAGGGTCCGATGGTGGCCGTATTCCAACCTGTAGGCGCCTCACTCGCGGTCCGCGTTGCATCCATAGCGATATTGTCCGAATTGAAGAACATGTAGACCGTGTTGAGGGGCTGGGCGGTGCCCCAGTTGTAGACGATGTACTCGTAGCGCCACAGGTTCGTGCCGGGTTGGTCGCCTCCCGCCGGGAACAGGGACGCGGGCATGTATTCGACCCATGCGTCGGTCTCCCAGTGGAAGAGCTCGTACCTTATGACCGCAAACGGATCACCGCTTGCCTGCCCTGTGAGCATCACCATGGACAGAGCCACGAGACATGCCAGCATCACTGCCGCTCTGCCGGCGTACCTTAGCATTCCTCGCATGAACGCATCCTCCCTGCTGCAATTGTCTTAGGTCCGGAGCCGGGATGTCCGGCCCCGCACCAACATATCCGATCTATCGTCCGGGCTATGCCCGGCCAGGCTGACTCTCCGGGCATAGAACCCCTACTGCGAACGGATCACCGTGACCTTGCGGCTCGAGATGCCGTCACGGCTCCGGATCATCATGAAGTAGGTGCCTGATGCGACCTTATTACCAAGGGCATCCTCGCCCATCCAGTAAAGCTCATGCTCGCCGGGGGAGAGGTCCAGCTGTCCGGATTCATATATCATCCTGCCCCGCACGTCGAACACCTCGAGGCTGGCCTCTCTGTTCGCGTGGGTATTGGGGACCATGTATCTGACGGCCACCGCGAAACTGAACGGGTTGGGACGCATGTCGAGTACCTGCACGATGTCCTTTGAGTCTATGCTGTACCAGATGATCTCGGTATCGAGCGGGATCACGCCGGCTGCAACCGTCCTGGCATTGTTGATCTCATCCGCTATTGTCTTGGCCGTCTCATAGTCAACGCCGGGCACCTGGTCGGTTATGATCTCATTACAGTAGGTGATGGCCTGCGAGACATTGGCGCCGTCCTCGCTTATGATCTCGGCCTGGCTGAGCTTCAAGGATGCCACATTCAAGAGCAGGGCTATCATCTGCTGCTTGGCGCGCTCGAGCATGTTCTGGCCGTGGTTGACCTTGAGGAGCTGCCTCAAGGCAAGCAGGCTGTCGGCCGATGTCGCGTCGGGGCCGACATCGACCTCGAAGGCGATGACCGGGTTATAGAGATGCTCATTGAAGTGCTCGCGGATGCCGTGCATGTACTGGATCATCTCCGCAATGGTCTCATGCGGCTTGCCCTTGCCTGTTACCAGGGCATTAGCCTGATGCTTCCAGTATCCGATCGTCCTCTGCTCGGGCTCGATGTCCTGGCAGTACAGGTGGAAGTCGACCGTGGCGTGCTCGGCAGGGCCTAAGGTGACCACCTTGGTCTCGGCATCGACCGTGAAGCCCAGGGGGGTGACGATGCTGACCGTGTACTCATCGGCCAGGAGCTCGAGGAAGCAGTACTCGCCGCTCTCATCCGTCATGGCAGCGCCCTCGAAGGTGCCGATGCTGTTCAGGAGATCGACGGTGATATTGGCGACCGTACTGGAGAGGCATTCATCGTAGACCGTGCCGCAGATGGATCCTGACTCATCGATCACGCCCACGATAATGGTTTGGCCTTCGTAGACTATGCCGTTCATGGCCTCGAAGAACCTGCGGCCAGGCGTGGTCTCCGGGTCTTTCCAGATAAAGGTGACCGAGAAGCCCAGCTTGGTTTCGCCGGGGAAGATGCGGTCCGGACCCGAGAAGGTCTGCCATTCGATGAACCAGGGGGAGGGATCGGGATCCACAAAGGTAGTGCCCTCCCAGTTCTCAGGAGACTGGATCTCGACAAAGTCTGACTTATCCCCCAGGAATTCGCCGGTTACCGGGTCGGAGTCGAAGAAGATCAGCACTGTCTGGATGGCTGGGGGAACGGCTATGTTCCGTATCTTGAACTCGTAGCGGTACATCTGGTTACCCGGCTCCCCGCCCATGTAGACCAGGGTCGATCTGATGCTCGACTCCGGCAGGGGATGGGGATTGGGGGTAACGCCGAACGCATTCGCCATCGAACTTGCGCCCAGCACAAAGACGGCCAGGACCAATAGGGCAAACGAGCGTCTCACTGCTCACCTCCAATGCCTGCGCCCCGCAAGGGCGCAAAATCCCAATGTGCCGGTCCTTCGGGAAGTTTGCGAGCAGTCCTTGCGACCTTGATGATTTTCTCTATTATAGCACAATCGGCTGAAGCCTGTCAATAGAGCGGATTCCAGCCGATTATGAGTACTCCCACTGCCGCCCCCGGTTGCT
>JAUXGG010000183.1 GCA_030622265.1 Candidatus Eiseniibacteriota bacterium | reverse complement strand
GTACATTACCCGCGCGAAAACGCCCATGGATGCTTTTGATGTGGTCGCCGAGCTCAATGCCCGGAACCTCCACTCTCAGCTCGTGAAACAGGATGTGCTTATACTCACGGCCAGAGAAGACCACTTCATCCCCTTCAAGATGCATGATATGCAACTGAAGGCGCTGACCAATGCGAGGTCGGTGACCGCAAGGGTGTTCACCAGGGAAGAGGGCGCCCACAATCACTGCCAGATAGGCAACATAGGTCTCGCCCTCGATGTGATGGCCGGGTGGCTCGAAGAGGTCAAGTCGACACATTGACACTCTTGAATGTCGCGGGATCTGTGACTTGAAAGGGGAGTTCTGATGAGAGGTAAGTCATGAGAAGAAGACTGATCGCCACCGGTGCAATTGGTTTGATTGTCGCAGCTGCAGCTGTGTGCTTTCCAGTAGCGCAGGCTGAAGACTCAGCAGAGTCGATTCTCTACCAGGCGTTCGACCTTGGTGGCGAGCGCTCGGAAGTGGCCCAGTACTACAGAATGGAATCAACACTTCTGACCTATGAGCCCGATGGAAGTCTTCAGAGCACCGATGTTTTCAGGCTGGGCCTTAAGTATGTTCCGGCCGGGCTCGCCGGGGGAGAGGAAGCTGAGATCACCTGCCTGTTCTTCACGGTTCAAATGGCGGATTCAGCTGAGGTGGCGATTCCTGCCCTTAAGAACTGGAGTTATGCTCTCGACCAGACCGGGATGGTCGAGGAGGGGCAGGTCTTCGGAATCGACCACGCCAAGTTTGAGAATGTGGTGGACAGCAATGGGAACGTCCTCCCGCCACACCTGACGTATCACGTGTATAATGCCTTCGTGGATTTCCATTCCTTCTGCGACGTGTTCGCGGAGCCGACGCCCGAGGGCAAGGGTGTTCAGGATCTCGAGATGATAGGTGATACCATCGTGCACGCGGCGGCATTCTCCAAGCCGCCGGTGAACCTGGGAAGCAATGTGATGGAGGGTTCATTCTTCAGGAATGGCCGGATAACCCTTGCGTTTAAGGGTTTGAGCGTGGTTAATGGCCGGCCGTGCGCTCTCATCGAGTATGATTCGGGCGAGAGTTCGTTCAGGATGAAGATCCAGGCAATGCCCGGCCTGGAGGTCGAGACCGTGGGAAGCTCTCATTACAAGGGGGACATCCACAAGGATATTGAGAGCAACTGGGTTCAGATGGCCACCATGAGTGAGATGGTCGTGAGTGAGGCCACATTGCCCATGCCGCCCCATAAGATCAGCACAGTCAACGAGCGGAGTATCGTAATCCTCAATATCAGTAGGGACGAGGCAATACCGGAATAGACCTGTCTATCGACTTGACCCCCGGGTGTCCATCTGTGTATGACCCGGTGGATTTCGCGGGCTGACTTTCAGGACCGCTTCTTCAGGACGATCTCCTGACTTGCTTTGCTCTTGGCCTGTCTCCAGAAGCCGACGAATCTCTCCAGGTCATCGATCTCCACCGTTTCCTTATCCAGTGAGAAAGTCCTCCTGACGATCACCTGATTTCCGGTCGAAGTATACTCAATGTGGAAGGAGCCCCAACGCCCGGTGCTATCGGCGGCCCGGGGTACAGTCGTTATCTCCCAACCAGTGGGGATATCTATGCATATCGTCTCAACCTCACTCCAGGTGTACGGAAAGCTCACATCATACCTTCTGCGACCCGCGCCCTCGAATTCCTCTGCAGCTCTCAGCAGAGAAGGCTTCAGGAAATCCAGCCTCAGGACCATCTGATCCTCCAATTGAAAGGCGGTTCGCGGCCGGTTGAACTGGGCAACCTCAGTTACTCTTGGAGGGATCTCCTCAAGGGCTGACAACTTGCAGGTCTGGATTGAGGCGTCTATTACATAGACCTGGGCTGCGTCGCGGATGCTCTGTTCAATCTCGTGGTCTGTCGCGCCCTGGTAATGCTGAAGTTTTGTCAGGGCGAAATCGCCTTCATATGTCACTTTCGAGTTACCGATCACGGCTCCATCTGACATGAGAGTAATAAGGGTTTCAACCTGCTTTCTCGAAGAGAAGGGGGGATCCACAGGTGTCTGTTTCCAGACCGCAGACTCTCCCTTGATCAAGAGAGCATCTACGCCTCGTTCAGAGTGGTGAAGCATGCCGAGAGGTACCTGCCCGAGCGTGGGGTCCATCCACGTGTCCTGGTCCTCGATGTACACAATCATGTGATTGAACCGCGGGACAGGGAGTGCTCGGTCGATCTCACCCTCGTCTTTTGTAAGGACCAGGGCCGGGCAGGCCTCAAAGCCGGCCTCCCGGAGCATACATATCGCCAGAGTGGATAGGTCCTTGCAGTCGCCATATCTGTTTCTGCAGACCTCGGTGGGTCTATGTGGCTTCCACTGCGTATCGCTGAGTCCGATGGCGACATACCGATAGTCTTCAGCAAGTATGTCGCGGATTCGCTCCATCCTGGCGACTGAGTCCGGCAGGTCGGACTTAAGCATCAGCATCTCGTCTCTCAGCGCGGAAGGAAGAAGACAGTAGTCTTTGAGCATGTCGTAATACCATTCCGTAAACCCGTCCCACCCGGCTGATGAGCTCTCTTTGACTTCTCCGCTTAATTGGATCCTGGGTGCGTAGTACTCCATAGGTGGCATCCATTCTTCATATGGGAACGCGTCAACCCCCTCGATCACCCAGGTGAATTCGTGTACAAGGTCATTCGCCGTATTGTAGGTCATCTCATCCGGCACCCTGCTGGTGAAGTTGTAGCACTTATACTTGAAGTCGCACAGCCTCGTTAAGGTTGAGGACACGATGTAGGAATAAACTGCCCTTTTGATCGGAATCGCTGCGGCGAACCAGAATCCGTCGTCGAGATCGGGCTGCCAGCTCTTCACCTGATATTTCACATCCAGGATGCACCGATCCTCGACCTTCGGCATGGCGAAGACCTTCTCCTTACTCTCTGAATACAGCATGAAGCCCGGCGCTGCGTTCCGCTCATAGAAATCCCTGACTTCCGTGACCTGGCCGTCCGACGAGATCGTTGCTGCTTCCAACTCAGTGAGCCGGGAGTCCGGATGGATCTTGATACTGAAATCTGCGTACTCCTCCATCTTCCTGGCATCCAGGACGACTATCACGCTATGGTGGTCGGTTGTCGTTGCCCAATGCCCCGACTCCCACTCTATCTTGGTCCTTCGTTCCTTCAGTTCGTAGTAGCCACCATACTCATAATAGTCTGTCTCCGCCTCAGTCCAGTATACATCCTCAACGAATCTGCTCTTTCCGCCGACATCCTTGAGACGGCCCCCGCAGGAACTGAGGAGTGCCAGTGATACCGCGGCCACCAGAACGAGCGCGACAATGTGACAGACTATTGAAGCTGGTTCGGAATGGCGCATCGCTCTGCCCCCCCAAGCGCCGGGTTCAGGAGACCTATCCAACTGCCACGCGGCCCGGTCCCGGTGCATGGATGCGACCCGGAGACCTGCAGTGCGCTAATCGGCTCTCCGCGGCGGTTAAGTCCGCTTGCTCCCGCATTTCGCTTTGCCCTGTGTGATTATGCTTCGTAAGTATGCCACGATAGCCAAAGTGCTGTCACCCACACGAAACTGCAACTATACTTGTCAAAGCGTCAGTTCGGAACAAAGCCAAGGCGCCAGGTTTTCAGACATGTGGGGACGGAGTGGCAAATTCGATTGAACACATATTCTCCGAAGTGCCGGCTACCTATGAGCTGGTAAACCACATCCTCACGCTGGGAATGGACATCAGGTGGCGCAGGCAGGCGGCTCTCATTGCAACCGGGGCCGGGCCAGGCGAATGGGTTGATATGTGCGCAGGGACCGGCGAGATGGCGGTATACTTAAGCAGGCTGGCTCCGGATGGAACGAGAGTAAGAGCGGTGGACTTCTCTGCGACGATGATGGCCGAGGCACGGGGGAAGCTCGAGACGGAACATGTGGACTTTGTGCAGGCCGAGATCACGGCCCTTCCTTTTCCGGACTCTACGATCGATCTCGTCACCATGTCGTTCGCCACGCGCAATGTGAATCTTAACAGGGAGGCTCTCCTTCGGGCGTTTGCCGAACTGCACCGGATCCTCAAGCCCGGCGGGCTCTTCGTCAACCTGGAGACCAGCCAGCCACCCTCGGCGTTCGTAAGGAAGTGCTTTCACCTCTACGTTCAGCTTCTGGTGAAGCCGGTGGGGAGACTGATCTCAGGTTCCAGTGTGGCCTATGCCTATTTGTCGAGGACAATACCCCGGTTCTGCACAGCCGAGGAGCTGGCCGGCATCATCCGGGAGGCGGGCTTCGGTGAGGTCTGCTTCCGGCATTTGCTCCTGGGAGCCGCCGCCATCCATGAAGCGAGAAAGGCCGGGGCTGAATAACCCGGGCCGGGGCTTGGGGGCCCCGGGCCTCCGCTTGTCCGCCTTTTCTTGACATATGGGCCGGGGGGAAATAGAATCACCCTGTCCGATGCTCGGGCAAAACAGAACAGGGGAATGGAGACAAAGATGAAGAACTTCGCTCTGATAATCTTCAGCGTGGTGCTGGGTGTGGCGGGGCAAATCTCACTCAAGCACGGGGTCGGCCTGGTTTCCGGGGGAGGGACCTCAGAGATACTGCACACCTTGAATGCCAGCTCTGTCCTGGACTTTCTCAAGGCCGCGGTGACCAACAGGTTCGTCGTGCTGGGCTTTCTGTGCTACGGTGTAAGCGCCGCCAGCTGGCTCGTCATCCTCTCACGGGTGGAACTCAGCTATGCCTATCCGCTCATAAGCAT
>JAUXGG010000120.1 GCA_030622265.1 Candidatus Eiseniibacteriota bacterium | reverse complement strand
GAGCAAGATAGGCTTCGAGGCAATCGTGGACAAGACCACCAAACCCTATCTCATAGTGCTTCAGAAGGGAGAGAAGTCGCCCTTCTTCCCCAAGGAGCCGGAGGAGCTCGAGGAGGAGGAGGAGAACGGTGAGGACAACGGCAAGGACGACGACAAGCACGGCGATGATGAAGAGGAAACCGAGGTCACGGTGATCGACCTCGACGGCATCATGGACCGGGTGGTAGAGGTTCCGGTCGATGCGGGCCACTATGACAACTTAAGGGCCGCCGAGGGCAAGATATTCTACCGCTCGCGCCCGTCGATGGGCATGGCCGAGGGTCAGCGCCGCGGCCGTGAGGCCCAGCCGGTCCACAACGTTCACATGTATGATTTCGGGGAGAAGGAAGAGGAAACGATCCTCTCCGGTGTCAACTCATACCGCCTTTCCCCGGATGGTAAGAAGCTCATTTATAAGAAGATGGATTCATACCACGTTGTTGATGCCGGCAAGCAGGGCGGCAATGATGATGGCAAGTCGGCGGTCAATCTTTCCAGCTGGAAGATAAAACTCGATCCCCGCGCGGAGTGGGAGCAGGTGTTCAACGAGGCCTGGAGGCTCCAGCGCGATTTCTACTGGGCCCCGAACATGGCCAGGATCGACTGGCACGGCGTCAAGGCCAAGTACGGGAAGCTCCTCCCCAGGGTTGCCACCAGGGATGAGTTGAGTGATCTCATCGGGGAAATGATTGCG
Organism: Candidatus Eiseniibacteriota bacterium; assembly: GCA_030622265.1. Taxonomy (GTDB): domain Bacteria; phylum Arandabacterota; class Arandabacteria; order Arandabacterales; family Arandabacteraceae; genus JAUVJV01. The sequence continues at coordinate 5,358 of JAUXGG010000120.1, read as the reverse complement.
GAGCTTTCAACATCCCATACCTATATCTGGGGGGGAGACCGGGTGAGTCCCGATCGCATAAGAGTGGGGATGCTCGGCGCCGACATCGCCCCCGAAGGCCCCGGGGGGTACTACAAGATCACCAAGATATATCCGCTCGAGCCTTCGGCGATCGACCGGCAGTCACCTCTTACCCTGTCTCACGCGGGTGTGGAGGTCGGCGACTATGTGCTTGCCGTTAACGGCGAAGAGATCAAGTTGCCGGACAACTTCTATTCTGCCTTCCTTAACCTGGTCGACACCGAAGTTTTGCTCACCGTGAATGATAAGCCCTCGTTCAAGGATGCGAGGGAAGTGATGGTGAAGACCATCGGCGGCGAGGGCGGAGTGAGATACCTAGACTGGGTGCGGACCAACAGGGAATACGTGGACAAGGCCTCGGACGGGCGCATCGGCTATATCCACATCCCCGACATGGGCACCTCGGGGCTGATCGAGTTTCAGCGTACCTTCTACCCGCAGCTCGACAAGCCGGGTTTCCTGATCGACGCCCGCTACAATGGCGGCGGCTTCGTGTCCGAGCTTATCCTGAGGCGCCTCTCGGTGAACCTCCTGGCCTATGGCAAGCCGCGCAAGGGCAAAGTATACCGCTATCCTGATGATGCAGTGAATGCGCACATGGCGGTGCTTACCAACCAGCAGGCGGGCTCCGACGGCGACATCTTCCCGCGCGTCTTCAAGCTGGCCGAGCTCGGCCCGGTGATCGGCATGCGTACCTGGGGAGGCGTTGTCGGAATCAGGATGGACAAGCCCTTCATCGACGGCGGCATGATGACCATCCCTGAATTCGCCTGGTGGGAAGCCGGTGAGGGATGGACGATGGAGAATTACGGAGTCGATCCTGATATCGAGATCGAGAATATGCCCGGCGATGTGATTCACGGGAAAGATGCCCAGTTAGAGAAGGGGATCCAGGTGCTCATCGAAGAGCTGAGGAAGGATCCCAAGAAGCAGCCGGACCTTCCGGCATACCCGGATAAGAGCAAGAAGAAGTAGTCAGTCATAGTTCTTGAGGGGCCAGGTCAACTGGATCAGCGCGTTGGCCTGCCCCCTTTGTTTCTGGATTGAGTCAGACCTCTTGATCGACGCCTGGTGCATGGTCGCCGGGGTCAGGCCTTGAATTCTGGCGCGGGTGTGCTAGAATGCGGGTCCTGACCGTGGCTTCTTTCTCAAGGAGGTGTGACCTGAGTCTGGCTGAGGCGCCAACGGGTTTTGTGATCCAGGTTGAGGGCATCACCAAGCGTTTCCCCCGTGTGATAGCCAACCGCGATGTGAGCCTGGATATCCGATACGGTGAAGTCCACGCGCTTGTGGGGGAGAACGGCGCCGGGAAGTCGACCCTGATGAACATCCTCTACGGGCTTACCCGGCCCGACTCCGGGAAGGTCCTGCTACGCGGCAAGCCCCTTCCTGTTTCCGAGGGCTTCCTGGGAATAAACCACGGCATCGGGATGATCCACCAGCATTTCATGCTGATCGGGCAGTTCACGGCTCTTGAGAATATCGTGCTGGGTTCGGAGCCGAGGAAGGGTGTATTCCTGGATACCGGTACGGCCCGCAGCCGGGTCGAGAACCTCATGCGAGAGTATGGCATGGAAGTGGACCTCGACCGCAAGATCGATGATCTCTCGGTGGGGGAGGAGCAGCGGGTCGAGATACTCAAGGTCCTCTACAGAGATGCCCGTATCATAATCATGGATGAGCCCACCGCGGTGCTCACTCCCCAGGAGACGCGCAGCCTCTTCTCGACCCTGAAGACCCTCTCCGACGGCGGCCGCACGATCATCTTTATCACCCACAAGCTTGAAGAAGTAATGGAAGTGGCGCGGACGGTCACCGTGTTGAGGGCCGGTGAGGTGATCGGCACCATGCCCGTCACGGAAACCGACGCCGCCCGGCTGGCGGAGCTGATGGTGGGCAGGAGCATCGAGACGGTCTCGGGCAGGAAGGCCGGATCGCAGGGCGAGCCGGTACTGGCAGTCGAGAATATCTCGCTCAAGGCCAGGAAGGGCCACGAACTCCTGACCGATGTGTCGTTCACCGTGCACCGGGGTGAGATCCTCGGGATCGCCGGCGTCGACGGCAACGGGCAGGACGAGCTCTTCGAGGTGCTCGTGGGACTCGCGCAGCCTTCGAGGGGTAGAGTCGAGTTTCTTGGCCGGGACATGACCCACGCCTCGACACGCCAGAGGCTCCGGGCGGGAATGGCCCATATTCCTGCCGACCGCATCAGGATGGGACTGGTTTTACAATTCAGCATGAAGGAGAACCTCATCCTCGGAAGACACACCGAAGAGGCCTATGCCGGGCGAGTCTTCCTCAAGCAGCGAAGCATAGATGAATCGGCCGAGCGCATGATCAAGGATTATGAGATCGAGCCTGCAGATCCGGAGATAGATGCCGGCCTCTTATCAGGTGGTAATCAGCAGAAGGTGATCGCCGCCCGGGAGATCAGCCGCAATCCCGAGCTCCTGATAGCCTCCCAGCCCACGCGCGGCCTCGATATTGGAGCGGCCCAGCGCGTTCGCGGGCTGTTGGTAAAACAGGCCGAGGCCGGTAAGGGCGTGCTGCTCATATCCGCCGACCTGTCCGAGATAATGACCCTCTCCGATAGGGTCGGCGTGATGTACCGGGGGCGTATCGTGGGAATAATGCCGGCGCTGGAGGTCACCGAGGAGGGGCTTGGACTCATGATGGCCGGAGTATCACAAGGAGGCCGCGAGTCACGATGAAGCCGCGAGTCCCAATGAAGACCGGCGTCGAGTCGAAGTTGTCCGGCCTGCTTCCACCCCTTGTATCTCTTCTGCTCGCCGCTGCTGTCTCCGCCGTAATCCTGCTCCTTGTGGGCGAGAACCCCTTCCACATCGGGTCCGTGATGCTCTCCGGATCGCTGGGCAGCCTGAGAAGCATCGCCAATACCCTGGAGGAGGCCACGCCGCTCATCTTCACCGGTCTCTGCGTGGCGGTGGCGCTCAAGTGCGGCCTTTTCAATATTGGTGGAGAGGGCCAGCTGGTGATCGGGGCTTTCGCCGCCGCCTGGGTGGGAGTCAAGCTGACCGGCCTCGATCCGGTCACTCACGTCACCGTGTGCATTCTCATTGCAGGTCTGGCCGGCGCCTTGTGGGCGCTGATCGCCGGGGTCTTGAAGGCGAGGTTCGGGGCGCACGAGGTCATCAATACCATCATGCTCAACTACATCGCTTTCATCCTGACCAATTACTTGGTCACCTTGCCCTATTTCAAGAAGCCGGGCCAGATTCCCCAGACCTTCGATATCGCGCCAAGCGCCGCGCTGCCGCGCCTGTCGTTTCTCTATCAGTACACAAGGCTCAATATAGGATTCGTGCTGGCCATAGTCGCCGTCATTCTCGTCTATGTGATTCTCGAGAAGACCAGGCTTGGGTTCGAGCTCAAGAGCGTGGGCTTCAATCCGACGGCGAGCAGGGCATCCGGCATCTCGGTGGTGAGGAACATGGTGATCGCGATGGCCATCGGTGGTTTTCTTGCCGGGATGGCAGGATCTGAGCGCGTACTGGGAGTACACCGGTATTTCATCAGTCCCTTCCCGTTCGGGTACGGTTTCGCCGGGATTGCCGTGGCGCTCCTGGGACGGAACAATCCGTTCGGCGTGCTCCTTGCCGCCATCTTCTTCGGAGCGCTGGCGAGTGGCGGGGCCCAGGTCGACATTGAAACGCATGTCCCGAGGGAGCTCGTGACCGTGATTCAGGCTATCGTGATCCTCTTCGTCGCGTGCGAGTACCTCGTCAGGCGGATGGGTCTCATGCAGCTGGTGGATCTCATGCGGCGGATGGGTCTCCGCAGGAGAGGGGCAGGGGCCCATGAATGATATCTTCGCGGTCTTCGGTGTCTCGCTCCTCTGGGCGACCGTGAGGAAGTCGGTGCCCCTGATATTCGCGAGCACCGGGGGCTTCTTCAGCGAGCGGGCCGGGGTGATCAATATCGGGTTGGAGGGGATGATGCTCTTCGGGGCCTTCAGCGGGGCCATCATCTCGGTCACCACTCACAATCCATGGCTGGGCATCGCCGGAGCCGCAGTTGTCGGGGGCATGATCGGCTACCTGCACGCGATCGCGACCATAACGCTCCGGGCCAACCAGATTATATCCGGAGTGGCCATAAACATGCTGGGTGTGGGGGCCACCATCTTCCTCTGCCAGGTCTGCATGGGAGGTGAGCGTTCTTTCTCACTGGGGCCGGTCGATCGTCTTCCGCTATGGGGACCCTTCATCCCGCTGGTATACCTTGCCCTGCTGGTGGTGGGTGGGGCCTTCGTATTCTGCTATTTCACGATTCCCGGACTGAGGCTCAGGGCGGTCGGTGAGCATCCCCGGGCCGCCGACACCCAGGGCGTGAACGTGAACCGCACCAGGTTCCTTGCCGTCATCACAAGCGGCGTATGCGCGGGCCTTGGCGGCGCATACCTCCCGTTCTTTTCCGGCTCCTTCACCAAGAACATGACCTCAGGCCAGGGGTTCATCGCGCTTGCCGCTCTCATATTCGGCAAGTGGAATCCCCTCGGCGCCCTGGCGGCGTGCCTGCTCTTCGGTTTTGCCGACGCTTTCCAGGAGTCACTACAGGGTCGGGGAGGGTTGCCTTCGCAGATCTTCCAGGTTATTCCCTATATCCTCACCATCGTGGCCCTTACCGGGATCATAGGCCGGTCCACTCCGCCTTCGGCTCTCGGCAAGCACTATGAACGCGAGACCTCGAAGTAGAAAGGCAGGGCCACAGGACGGTCACAGCCGTGAGACGCGGGTTCACCTGATTTCTAACGTCGCTTCCTGATCACGTGTGGAAAGGAACGACACAGATAAACCGGAAGGTGCCCTTCCCCTTGTTGAGGAACTGGTGTTCCTCATTGGGCTTTACAAGGGCGAATGAACCCCTCTTCACGGGGACTTCCCGGTCGCCCTGCTTTATCGCGCCTTCGCCGTCAAGCACATAGACCTCGTGCTCCCATTCGTGGGTGTGATATGCCGTGTGGCCGCCACTCTCGATGGCGAATTCCCGCATGACGAAGTTGGGCGCTCCCTCATCGCTTCCCAGGAGCACCTTCATCCGCACTCCTGTGATGTCGGGTTGATCGATCTCGCTGTATTTCACCTTCTTGGTATCTTCGACTATCATAAGTCACCTCCAGGATGGGGTCCTTATCAGGAATCTTACTATCACGGGACTGCGAAGGTCAATGCCGGCATTACAGCAAAATCTCCAGCTCGAAGGCCCGCTTCCGGTAGAGGCTCACGGCCAAATTCACAAAGCTGGGGTCAGGTACCGGATTGTGAATTCACAATCCGG
>JAUXGG010000359.1 GCA_030622265.1 Candidatus Eiseniibacteriota bacterium | reverse complement strand
CAATGGCTTTCACCTGTTTGATGATTGGCACATATTCGAGCTGGTCGATGAGAGCCGTAACCCTGTCCCGGCGGGCAAACCCGGCAGGCTGATTCTGACCACCCTTTATAACTACACTCAGCCCCTGATCCGGTACGAGATGAATGACGAGATTATGCTCCACGATAAGCCCTGCGCTTGCTCCTGGTGTTCCCCGACGATCCGCTGGATAGGCGGAAGATCCGAGAACTTCCTGTGGTTTGAAAAGCCCGACGGGAAGAAGGAGTTTATCCACCCTATCGTCATGGTCGAGTTCATGGTGCCCGGCTTGAGAAAACTCCAGGTGGTTCAGCGCGATAGGAACCGGCTTACCCTGAAAGCTGTTATCGAGGGTGACCCTGAAGAGACGCGCGCCGCGATTCGCCGGAGGATGCAGGAGATCCTCACAGGCAAGGAGCTCCACGACACGGTTGAATTCGATATCGAGCTGGTCGATAAGATCCAGAATGATCCCAGGACTGGTAAGTACAGACTCATACTCCCTTTCAAACCTTGACACGCCCGGGGCGGGCTAATACACTCCCTCAAAGCGGTTCGATCCGGTGTGCGGCATGCTGTGGCATGCGCACCGGATGGTGCAGCCTGAGTTGTGGTTTGGTCTGAGTTGACCCATTGCGAGGAGGCAAGATTATGAGGAGAAGGATATCAGGCACCTGGATGGCACTGGCTGTTACAGTAGTGGCGATAGCTCTTCTTGCCGGCTGTGCGGGCAGGGGAAAGAAGGAATCTGAATTCTGGGTGTACTCGATGCCCGAGGGCGAGACCCTCGAATACCGGAAAGCGGAGGATGTGATCCAGGAGATGGAGGTCATGGGCCAGGCAATGAAAATGACCTTCAATAAGGATATGGGCTTTACCATGGCGCCGGTGGCCGGCGAGGGAACCGATCTCGTAGCCGAGGTAACCATAACCTCGCTCGAGGCCAGCATGAGCTCCCCCCAGGGGGATTTCGACGCCGACGGCACTCCCGCGATCGACAAGAGCTTCATGATGACGTTTTCCAGTCTGGGTAAGGAGATGGATGTTTCGGGAGCCGACGATGTCAAGTACAGCCAGGGCCCCCAGGGTGACCGCAGCCTCATGGCCGACTTCGCCGCTTTTCTCCCGGACCTCCCGGGAAGGCCGGTCAAGGTAGGCGATACCTGGACGAGCACAGACGAGATTCCCGTCAGCGAGCAGAACAGCGAGCTTCTCCTGGTGTTTGAGAACCTGCACACTTTCCTGGGCTTCGAGACCATCGATGGGATGAAGTGCGCCAGAATCGGGACCGCGGTCACGGGATCTCTCACAGGCTCCGGGGAGCAGATGGGAGCGCCGCTGACCTTCACCGGCACCATGGACGGTACCAAGACTTGGTACTTCGCCGTCGAGGAAGGCCTCTTCGTGAAGGGATCGACCAATATGGCCACTTCTGCGACGGTCACCGTGAGCGGCCCGCAGGAGATGCTGATCCCCATGACCATGAACATGACAGTGGAGACCGAGCTCGTCAAATAGAGCGGGGGCGGAACGCTATTTCGCATGAGGTGTCACAGCCTTGAGTGAGGCATTCTTCGTAACCGATCTGCACGGTAGTGTGGACAGGTACTCCAGGCTCTTCCGGGCGATAAGGAAGGAGAGACCACGGGCGGTTTTCCTGGGTGGGGACCTGCTCCCTTCCTGCTTCAGGGCTCTGGAGAATGACGGATCCATGCCCGATGATTTCATACAGGGCTTCCTTGGTCCTGCGCTGTCTGAAATCAAGTCTGCCGTGGAGGATGATTACCCGAACATCTTCGCGATCCTCGGCAATGACGACCTCCGAGCCGAGGAGGCTGGGATGCATGCCATCGAGGAGCGGGGATTGCTTTCATATATCCACGGCCGCAAGATCCCTATGGACAGATGGATGATCTACGGATACTCGTATGTGAACCCCACACCATTTCACCTTAAGGACTGGGAACGTTACGACGTATCGCGTTATGTCGACCCGGGATGTGTTTCCCCCGAAGAAGGGCATCGCTCGGTACAGGTACCACCTGACGAGCAGAGATTCGCCACGATGAAGGAAGATCTTGATCGGCTTGCGGGCGGGGATGACCTCACGAATGCGGTTCTCCTGCTCCATGCCCCCCCACATCAGACCGATCTCGACAGAGCGGCCCTTGACGGCAAGTTGATCGAAGGCGTCCAGCCCGATCCCCATGTGGGGAGCATCGCTGTCAGGCGGTTCATCGAGGAACATCAACCGCTTCTTACACTGCACGGGCATGTACATGAATCGGCCAGGCTGACGGGTTCGTGGAAACAGAAGATCGGGCGGACGTGGATGTTCTCCGCAGCACATGACGGTCCTGAGCTGGCGCTTGTCAGGTTCCGTCTCGATGACCCCGGGAAGGCTTCGCGCGAGCTGATGTAAACATGCTTCCTGTCCTCACTTCCGCTTCCTGAGCGGAAGCGGCCGTGCCGGATCGGTCACCGCTCCGATCTTCGACGCATAGCTGTTCTTCCTGGCAATATCCTCATCGGTTATGATGTGGACATCCAGCAGCCCATCAGTCGCGTAGCCTGTCCGCAGATAGTTTATCTGGGCGAGGCTCAAGCTCCATCCCTCAAACCATGTTTCCAGTTCCTTGCGCTGCTCAGGTGTTCCCTCGAAGTGAACTATGAGGTCTATGTCACTCTTGGGACCGGCCGTTGCATTCTTGGTACTACCGAAGACATAGATGGCTTTGACCCCAAAACGGTCGGGGTCAATCTGCTCGGCGATGTGCTCAGCCATCCGAAACCTCCAGATCCAGTAGGAATCGACTGCCTCCAGACCGGCTTTATCGATGCGGTGAACGGCGCTCAACTTCTCACCCGGATCGACGAATACCCCTACCGCTTCATTAAGGTCGGCATTAAGCAGAACGCGGAGCACCTTGCCGTCCGTTGCCTGCGCGACGTCTATCAACCTGATCGCAGGGGAAACGGACT
>JAUXGG010000195.1 GCA_030622265.1 Candidatus Eiseniibacteriota bacterium | reverse complement strand
TTGGCGTAGGAATGGCGTCTGCCACCCGCGAGAAGCTGGAGGAAGTTGTAGAGGATCTGGTCAAGCGCGGTGAGGTCACAAGCGCCGACCGCTCCAAGGCTCTCGAAGAGCTCCAGCAGCGGGCTCAGACGACCGCCAACGATGTAAGGAAGATCGTGGACGAGCGGGTTGAGGCCGTCGGGAAGAAGCTTCGCTGGATCGATGACCTCAGGAAGGTCCAGGGCGAGATTGACACTCTAAAGGCCAGGGTCGCCGATCTGGAGAAGGCTGCGAGTAAACCCACCAGGAAGAAAACCACCAAGTCCTGAGCCTGGTTTCTTTCGAACAGCGTGGTGAGCATTTCTATCGCCCGGTGATTGGACCGGATTCATCTTCCGTGTGCAATGCGGGAAGGAAACTCTGATGCTGGGTTTTCTGGGCATCTTCTGGATGTCCTTTCTCATAGGCTTTTCAGGGGCGCTCGTGCCGGGCACCGTGCTTACCGTCACCATTAAGGAGACGGGCCGCCGGGGCGCCTGGGCCGGGCCTCTTGTCACGTTTGGCCACGGCATCACGGAAATCGCGATCACGATCGCCCTGATTCTCGGGCTATCAACCTTCCTGAACGATCCCAGGGTCAAGATCGCGGTGGCGATTGTGGGCGGCGCCTTCCTGATCTTCATGGGTGCCAGCATGCTGGTAAAGATTCGTTCGCTGGAAGAAGAACTATCCCCTGAGCGCGGTGGCAAGCGCACCGGGAGGGGCACTCCCGTTCTGCTGGGCATGACGACCACTCTGTCTAATCCTTACTGGTTCGGGTGGTGGGGGAGCGTCGGGGCATCAATGCTGGTCGCATCGTCCTCGCTGGGCCTGAGCTACAACAGGGGACTCTGGTACAAGATCATCTTCACGGTCTGCGGTTGTTTCCTGGTTGTGGTGGGGGGATAATGAGACTGGTTGGGTCGGATGCATACGAGGTCGATCTCTTCGGGCATGTGTTTCCAGTGCAGAAGTACCGGCTCACAAGGGAGGAAGCGCTCCGGCGCGGGATCATTGCCGAGGCCGACCTGATTGAAGCACATCGGGCCAGCGCGGAGGACGTGCTTCTTATTCACACTGAAGAGTACTTCGATGACTTTATCAACCAGAGGATGACCCACCGCATCCTGCGCTCCGAGATGGCCCTTACGCCCGAGATCATCGAGTCATTCATGGTGACTGCGGGCGGCACCGTCGCGGCCTCGGATTTCGCGCTCTCCGATAGTGTTTGTGTTCACATAGGCGGCGGCTTTCACCACGCCTACCCCGATCATGCCGAGGGCTTCTGCTACCTCAACGATGTGGCCATCGCCATCGCCAGGCTCGCTCGGGAGGGGAAGATCGAGAGGGCTTGCGTCATCGACTGCGATCTCCATCAGGGCAACGGCACGGCATTCATTTTCAGCCAGGATCCCGACGTATTCACATTCTCGATTCACCAGGAAAACAACTACCCGCCCAAGGAGAGAAGCGACCTGGATATCGGGCTCCCGGATGGGGCCGGCGATGATCTATACCTCGGTGAGCTCCAAGTTATAGGTGATATACTCGACCGCCACCGGCCTTCGGTCGTCTTCTACCTGGCCGGGGCCGATCCCTACCGGGATGACAAGCTGGGGGGGCTGTCGCTTTCCAAGGATGGTCTCAGAAAGCGGGACGCACTGGTATTTTCAGAATGCCGGAAGCGCACCATTCCAGTGTGCGTGGTGTTTGCGGGCGGCTACGCCTTCGATATCGCTGATGACGTTGAGATCCATGTGAATACGATAGTAGAAGCCAAGAAAGGGGACAGCGCCCTTTTTCCTGACTGAAAAAGGGCGCTGTCCCCTCTGTTTTTTTCTTGGAACTGTGTGAAAACAAGGGTGTTATACATCTGTAGACCATTCGGAGAAAGGAGTCGCAAATGGAACTTGATATCCTGGCGTTAAACGAGAGGATCAAGAGCGAGAGCGCCTTTGTTGGGCAGATTGTGGAGCAGATCGAGAAGGTCATCGTCGGGCAGAAACACCTGGTCGAGCGCCTGCTCGTCGCCCTCCTCTGTCAGGGCCATGTGCTTATCGAGGGTGTGCCGGGCCTGGCCAAGACCCTGGCTGTCAAGACCCTGTCGGATACGATTCACACGGGTTTTCAGCGACTGCAGTTCACTCCCGACCTGTTGCCGGCCGACCTGGTGGGCACCCTTATCTACGATCAGAAAGACGGCACCTTCAAACCCCGGAAGGGCCCGATCTTCGCCAACCTCATCTTGGCAGATGAGATCAACCGGGCGCCCGCCAAGGTGCAGAGCGCGCTCCTGGAGGCCATGCAGGAGCGGCAGGTGACCCTGGGAGATACGACCTACCCGCTGGAAGAGCCTTTTCTTGTGATGGCCACCCAGAACCCCATCGAGCAGGAAGGGACCTATCCCTTGCCGGAAGCCCAGGTGGACCGTTTCATGCTGAAGGTGATCGTAAATTACCCGTCGCGGGACGAGGAGCTCGAGATCCTCCGTCGCATGACCAAGGGCGAGGTGCCCGAGGCCAGGGCGGTCACCACGCCGGAGCAGATCATCAAGGCCCGCAAGACTATCTACGACATCTACGTGGATGAGAAGATAGAGAACTATATCGTCGACATCGTCATGGCAACGCGAGAACCATCCCGCTACGGGCTTGACGACCTCGGGTCCCTGATCGATTACGGCGCGTCCCCGCGTGCCAGCATTTACCTTACGATCGGCGCCAAGGCCTATGCGTTTCTGCGTGGACGGGGATACGTGACCCCCGAGGACATCCGTGCAATCGGGATGGAGGTCTTAAGACACCGGATCATCCCGTCCTATGAAGCCGAGGCGGAGGACATAACTCCTGAAACCCTCGTGACCAAGGTGTTTGAGAAGATCGAGATTCCCTAGGGAGGTTCTCCTTGATACCCCGCGAGGTTCTCAACAAAGTACGGCGCATCGAGATAACCACCCGGTCCATGGTGAGGGACACTTTTGCCGGGAACTACGAGAGTATTTTCAAGGGCCGCGGAATGGAATTCGATGAGGTGCGCGAATACCAGCCCGGCGATGACATACGAAACATCGACTGGAACGTGACCGCCCGGACAGGGTGGCTGCATGTAAAGAAGTACGTCGAGGAACGCGAGCTCACGGTACTCATCGTCTTTGACGCGAGCGGCTCCTTCGATTTCGGAACGGCCACGCGCCTTAAGCGGGAGCTCGCGGCAGAGGTGGGTGCGGTGCTGGCGTTTGCGGCAATACGCAACAACGACAAGGTTGGACTCCTCATCTTCACCGACGAGATCGAGACCTTTGTGCCGCCGCGAAAGGGAAGGAAGCATGTCTTGAGAATCATTCGCGAGATTCTCCACTTCAGGCCGCGCTCCAAGGGGACCAATATAGCGCTGGCCCTTGAGCACGCCATGAGGGTAGTCAAGCGGCACAGTGTCATGTTCTGCATCTCGGACTTCAGGGATTCCGGCTATGAGAACGCCCTTACCGTAGCCAACCGCAAGCACGACGTGGTCGCGGTCACCGTGACCGATCCCAAGGAGATGGAGATCCCACCGCTCGGGCTCATAGAGGTCGAAGACGGCGAGACGGGAGAGCGCGTGATACTGGACCTGAGCCGGAAGAAGTTCGCGGATATGTTCAGCGAGGCCGCAGCCGGTGTGCGCGATCGCAGGAAGGCTGTATTCACCAGGGCCAAGGTGGACGAGATAGGTCTCAAGACAGATGAGGATTATGTTGAACCGCTTGTCAGGTTTTTCCAGGAGAGGCAGCGGAGGCTGAAGTGGCGTTACTGAGAGGTATGGCACTGGCAGGTACATTGCTGAAGGGGATGTCGCGACGGGTTGTATTGTCGAGCGTGCTGGGGATGTCGCTGCGGGTTATATTGTCGAGCGTGCTGTTCCTCCTTGCCGCAGTGGCAGCAAACCCGGCTCCGGCCCGGGCCGCGGATACCCCTTTCGATGTCTATGCCGGCCTCGACCGCAGGAGTGTGGCGGTAGGCGACACCTTCAGGCTCAACCTCGATCTTTCCTGGCAGGACGGGGTGGAGGTTAAACCTCTTGCCGTGGGCGATGAGCTTGGCCCGTTCACCGTGAGAGATCTTCACTATGGAATTGCATCACCCGGGGAGGACGGGTTCTCGCGCAGGGTCTCAATCTTGCTCACCGTATTCGAGACGGGGGAGCAGACCGTTCCGGCGGTCCCGATCGTCTACATGGACAAGGCCGGCGCGGCGCAGACAGCCGCGACCGTCCCGCTTTCGATCGAAGTCGTGAGCGTGCTGAGCGAGGATGCGGTGGAACCGAGGGACATCAAGGCCCCCATGTCCGTGCCCAAGCGCTGGAAGGACCTGATCCTAAGCTATGCCCTCCTGGTAGGGCTCGTTGCCGGGGCCGCGACCAGTGTGATGCTCTCGGTGATGCGGCGCGAGCAGATCGAGGTTTTCATGGTGAGGCTCTATCACCGGGTGGCAGGCCCCGTGAGACGGCTGATCTTGATGTTGCTGGCGGCCCTTGGACTGGTGCACCGCGAACATGAAGAGATATTCGATGTGGAAGTGACCGAGCCCAACCTTGATCCTGAGGAGGCTGCGCTGA
>JAUXGG010000064.1 GCA_030622265.1 Candidatus Eiseniibacteriota bacterium | reverse complement strand
TCCTTCTGGCCAGGCTCTTCACCTCAGTAAGATCCTGGAATACAGACACGGCGCCGGTGGTATTGCCGGCTCTGCCGCGCATGAGCGATATGCTCACGCCCAGGGGAATCGGCCCGTCCACGGTCTCGGCGTAGATCTCCCCGCGCTCCTCCAACTGGCCTCTCTCAAGAGCCCGGATCAGGCCGCCACAGAGGTCGGGGCAGATGGCACCGAGGACGGTGTTGACATCTCCGTCCTTGACATGAGCCGGGTCGATCCGGAGGATCCTCGACGCGGACTTGTTGAACTCGGTAATCACGCTGCGGGAGTCCACGGTTATGAGTCCGCTGCTCATGCTCTCGATTATCTGGCGCGTGTCCAGCCTCGCCTTCTCGAGCTGCGAAGTGGTGGTCTTGAGCCGGGCTCCAAACACCTTGACGCGTCCGGAGATATAGCCGCTCATCACGGCTATTAGATAGAAGAAGCCGGCCTGAAGAACCACGTTGAACAGCAGATAGACGATCGCCCGCTCATTGGATGTCGCGCCGATCGTCCTCTCGAAATGAGCTTCCTTCATCAATGACACCACCGCAAACAGGACGGTCGACAGCGTGGCCGCGACAAGGGCCCCCCTGAGATACAGGAGTATCCCGGCCAGCAGTATCGAGATCAGATAGAGGAATGTCAGGTGACTGTGGACACCGCCCGTGAAATATACTATGCCGCTCACCACAGCCACGTCCGCTATCAGCTGGGAGTACACGAGTTTTTCGAGCCCGTAGCCCGACTTGTATATGAGCCACCAGACGGCGCTCAAGGGGAACAAGACAATGAGAAGACCTGCGATCGGGAGCACATCATGTATGTCGAAACCGGCCCCCGTCAGGAAGATCACCACAGAGAGCACCGCTCCCACGCAGATCACCCGCAGGATGATCATGATTTTACAGAAGCCCCTGAGGTCTCTCTCTTCCGCCTTGCCGTTAAACAGGTTCATTGCGATACTATTCCGCCATTATCACGCTGACGAGCTTGAAGATCGGAAGGTACATGGCTACAACCATGCCGCCGACCACGCCGCCCATCATGACGATCATGATGGGCTCTATCACCGAGGTCAGCGCATCTACAGCCGCGTCAACCTCCTCATCGTAGAAATCCGCGATCTTTGAAAGCATCTCGTCCAGGGCGCCGGTCTCCTCACCAACGGCGATCATCTGTACCACCATCGGGGGAAATACCCCCGACTCCCTTAAGGGGGCGGCGATGGTCTGGCCGGATGAGATACTCGCCTTGGTCTTGGCCACCGCATCCTTGACCACGCTGTTTCCAGCTGCCTTGCCGGTGATGTCCAGGCCCTCCAGTATCGGCACACCGCTGCTCACCAGGGTTCCGAGTGTCCGGGTGAACCTTGCGATCGAGGCCTTGAGGAGCACCTGGCCGAAGACAGGGACACGGAGGGAGAGCCTGTCAATGGTGCCCTTCCCTTTCTTGGTGTTGTAGTACCGCCGGAAGCCCACAACCCCAATCACTATCACGGAGATCAGCAACCACCACTTGGTGCGTATCAGGTCACTTATGGCCATCACGATCATCGTGGGTGCGGGAAGATCGCTTCCGAAGTCCGCATACATCTTCGCGAAAGTCGGGATGATGAAAAGCAGCATGAAGGTTGTAGCTGCGACCGTCACCAGGAACACCACCACCGGATAGGCCATGGCACTCCGGACCTTGCGCTTCAGGGTGTTCATCTTCTCGATGTAGGTTGCCAGACGGTTGAGAATAACGTCCAGAACACCGCCCGCCTCTCCGGCCTCGACCATATTGACGAAGAGGTCGCCGAAGATCGCCGGGTGTCTTGAAAGGGCGTCCGCAAGGGTTGCGCCTGACTCCACGTCCCTCATGGTCTGGTTGATCACCTTCCGGAAACCGTCCTTCTCGGCCTGCTTGGCCAGGATGTCAAGACACTGGACCAGGGGCAATCCCGAGTTGATCATTGTCGAGAACTGCCTGGTGAAAATGGCAAGTTCCTTGGTACTGACTCCTCCCTTGAGGAAGCCAAAGCCCAAGCCCTTACCCTTCTCCTTGGCCGAGGTAACAACGACCTTCTTCTTCCTCAGGTTCATTATCAGTTCCGCCTTGGTGCGAACTGACATTTCACCGGAGACACTTTCTCCGCTCGATGTCTTACCTTTCCACTGGTAAACAGTAGCCAAGATTAACCGCCCCCTTTACTTGCAAAGAGTTTTATCTCTATCGGCCATGAGGTTCTTTGGCCTGCTCCTCGCGAGCATCTGCTCGAACTCCTGGAGATCAGGGCTTCTGCCCATGGCGTCCTCGAGAGATATCTGTCTGGTAACATAAAGCCGGTACAGTGACTGGTTCATGGTCTGCATGCCGTGTTTCTGTCCGGCCTGCATCAGCGAGTATATCTGGTGGATCTTCTTCTCCCTGATCAGGGCGTTTATCGCAGGAGTGCATACCAGCACCTCCGCGGCAAGCGCCCTGCCGACGGCCCCGAGCCGGGGTATCAACTGCTGGGTGACCACTCCCTGCAACACGAATGCCAACTGCGAGAGCACCTGCCCCTGCTGGTGTTCGGGAAACACATCGACGATCCTGTTGATGCTCTCGTAGGTTGAATTGGTGTGGAGCGTTGCGAGCGTAAGATGCCCCGTCTCCGCTATCGTCAGCGCCGCCCCTATGGTCTCGAGGTCCCTCATCTCACCCACGAGGATCACATCCGGATCCTGCCTGAGAACATACTTGAGCGCATTGACAAAGGAGTGAGTATCGGCCCTCACCTCCCTCTGGTTCACGATCGAGTTCTTGTGCTGGTGAACGTACTCGATCGGGTCCTCAATGGTGACGATGTGGCACTTGCGCTCGGTGTTGATCTTGTCGATGATGGAGGCCAGAGTGGTTGACTTTCCGCATCCGGTGGGCCCTGTGATCAGAATCAACCCGTTTTGCCTGGATGAAAGCTCATTGATCACCGGCGGCACGCCCAGTTCTTCGAAGGAGAGGATATCGAACGGAATCGTTCTTATGGCCCCGGTCGTCACCCCTCTTTGCAGGAAGATGTTCGCCCTGAACCTGCTCAGACCCTTGATGCCGAATGAGAAATCCAGCTCCCGGTCTATCTCGAATCGCTTCCGCTGCTCCTCATTGAGAATGCTGTAGAGGACCTGCTTGGTCAGTTCCGGAGTGAGTACCTCGGTATCTGAAGAGGTGATTACACCATCAATCCGGAACTGGGCCGGCAGACCTGCCGTTATGTGCAGATCCGACGCCCTCACTTTTACCATCTGCTCGAGAAGGGTACGCAACACAACCATCTTAGATCCCTCCAACTCTGGCTATTCGTCCTTTGCGGTTTCTCTCAATACCTCTTCAACCGTGGTGATGCCCGCCTTCAGCTTAAGGAGAGCATCCTGCCGCAGGGTAAGCATGCCATGCGCCACGGCTCGTTTCTTGATCTTGTCGCTCGCCTGCCTTTCGAGAATCATCGACCGAATCTCGGGCGTTACGGGCATCACCTCGAAAAGCCCCTGCCGGCCCGAGTAGCCGGTGCTATTGCATGCCGAGCAGCCGCGACCTTTGTAGAAGGTCAGCGCCTTGCCCTCGGCCTCCCTTATGCCCAGCTCCGCGAAAGCCTCCGGGTGGACGTCCACGGGCCCCTTGCACTTGCCGCATATCTTCCGGACCAGCCGCTGCGCCAGCACCAGGTTGACCGATGCGGCTACCAGGAACGGCTGGATACCCATGTCGATAAGCCGGTCCACCGTGCTCGGGGCATCGTTGGTGTGAACTGTAGACAGCACCAGGTGGCCCGTGAGTGCCGCCTTGCCCGCGATCGAGCCCGTCTCCGAGTCACGGATCTCGCCGACCATGATGATATTCGGGTCCTGCCTGAGGAATGAGCGCAGGCATCTGGCGAAGGTCAGCCCTATTGAATCGTGCATCTGGACCTGGTTGATCCCGTCCAGGTTGTACTCCACGGGATCCTCGGCGGTCATGATATTAACGTCGCACTTATTAATCCTGTTGAGAGCGGAATAGAGCGTGGTGGTCTTTCCGCTTCCGGTGGGTCCGGTTACCAGCACCATGCCATAGGGAGCCTCGATTGCCTCGATGAAGTGTTTGAGGGCATTCTCCTGGAATCCGAAACGGTCGAGATCCAGCGTGAGATTCCCCTTGTCCAGGATCCTCATTACGATCTTTTCGCCATAGACAGTCGGCAGACTGGAAACACGGATATCGATGGTCTTGTTCTCCAGCCTGATCTTGATCCTGCCGTCCTGCGGAAGCCGTTTCTCCGCTATGTCGAGCTCCGACATGATCTTGACTCTCGAGACGATTGCGCACTTCATCTTGGCAGGCTGCTTGATCACCTCATGAAGGGTACCGTCGATTCTGAACCTCACCCGGAAGAACTTCTCGGCGGGCTCTATATGGATATCGCTGGCGAGCTTGCGCACGGCGTCGGCAATCATGGAGTTCACGAACTTGATGACCGGCGCCTGTTCCGCCTCATCTAGGCCCTCATCCTCATCCTCCTGATCATCAATCAGCTCGAGGTCCTCATCGCCCAGGCCCTTGACCATGTCCTCGAGGTCATCCTGCGCCTGGTAGAACATCTCTATGGCCGCGGCAAGCGAGGATTCGGTCGCCACCATCGGCTGAATCTCAAGACCGGTGATGAACTTGAGGTCGTTGATGGCGTGCATGTCGGTGGGGTCGATCATGGCCAGAGCGAGCGTACGGCCATGCTTGTATACGGGCACCGCATTGTACTTGGCCGCGATGTCCGCGGGAATGAGCTTGAGTATCTGTGCCGGAACCTCAACGCTAACAGGGTTGACGGCTTCCACGCTGTAGATGTGGGTCAGAAACTCGAGGAGCCTGTCCTCGGAGACAATGCCCAGTCCCACCAGCGCCTTCTGGAAGGACACTCCGGCGGATTCCGCCTCCTTCGTGACCGCCGCGACGTCATCATGCGTGAGAACGCCCAGACTGGCTAGCTTTTCGGGAATATCCGTCTTAACAACCATGGCAGTTCATCAGCCCCCAATTGCTTTCCCGCATAAAAATCCTCAAGGGGTCATACTGCAATACTCGTACCAGTCCGGCCGCTGTCAAAGGTTGCTTCTCGGGCATAGGGTTTCGCAAAAGAGATCAAACCACGAGAACTGTGTCAGCCCCTTGGCGTTACGCACATCGCTGCCGGACATTGCATACTGCGAATCACATTGCAAATGGCAATCAGACTCAGTCACCAGCCGGTTCGCCCTTCCCGTCTGCGAAGACATATTGCCTCAATCCCTCAAGCGTCTTCGGCCCAATCCCGTGAACGCTCGTGAGTTCGTCTACGTTCTTGAAGGACCCGTTACTGTCTCGCCAGTCGACGATCGCCCTGGCCTTCTTCGGCCCGATCCCCGGCAGAATCACGAGCTCATCCTCGGTAGCGACGTTGATGTCCAACCTCCTGTACACCGGCGCCGGACCGGCACAGGAATCGACAGCGCGCACGTCGCCATGCCCGGAGACAGAGTCATCCGTCCCTTTCTGATCAAAGACATCGGCAGCTACACCGATGGCCAGAGTTATTATCAATACTGCGCTAGCGAATCTTTCTTTCCCATTCATCCACCCATCACCACCTTCTTATCGTCACTTGCGCCCTATTGGTTTAGATATTGTTGGTACAAATAAGAAATGCTGAGAACGGCGGAAAACTGAAGCAGATCGGGGGCTAAAGCAGATCGGTCAGGCCTTCACGTTCTACAAGGTCGACGATGTCCTTCACCTCCTCTCCTTTCTCTCGCCGGATGACAAGCACGGCGTCCTTGGAAACGACGATCGTTATGTTCTCAAGGCCCGCGGTCGCCACCGTCAGAGAGTCTGAGTAGATGATACAGTCCCGCGAACCGATGCTGACGTGTCGACCTCGAACGGCATTGCCGTCCGCGTCCTTGTCCATATGCCTGGAAAAGGACTCCCAGCTTCCGACATCATCCCAGCCGATGTCGGCCGGGACAACGTAGGCGGAGCCGGTTTTCTCCATCACTCCGAAGTCTATCGAGATCTCCTGAACCCGGGAGTAGCAGCGGGCGAGGAGCGTCGCCTGCTCGGGGGTGCCGATGCTCTTTTCGAAATCCTTGAACTCCGTGGCCATCCCGGGCAAGAACCGATCAATCTCACCCAGAATCGTGGAAGCCTTGAAGATAAAGATACCGGCGTTCCAGAGGTAATCACCCGAAGCAACATAGGTCTCTGCCAGATCGAGCGGGGGCTTTTCGGCAAACTGGCTGACCCCAAAGAACTCGAGACCTCCCACCTTCCCGGCAGACTTACCCCTCCTTATATAGCCGAAGCCCGTGGCCGGCCGGTCGGGTTTAATCCCTACGGCAAGCAGGGCATTGCGTTCTGCAACGAAGTCCATCCCGGCACGCAAGACCTCCCGGAACTCATCTTCCCTGCCAATGAAGTGGTCGGCCGGCAACACCGCCAAGACGGCGTCCCCGTGCATGGCCCTGATATAGGTCGCAGCAAACGCGATACACGCAGCCGTGTTCCTGCCAACAGGCTCGGCCAGCACCTGCACCCCCGCGAACCGGCCAAGCACCTTCCTGGTCTCCTCCATCTGCCGCTCCTGGGTGATCACCAGAATGCGGTCAGGATCAAGAACCGGAGTGAGCCGCTCCACGGTGAGCTCAAGAAGGGTCCGGCCGCCGGCCACCTCGACCAGCTGCTTGGGCTTGGACGCCCGGCTGACCGGCCAGAATCTCCGGCCGCGTCCTCCGGACATTATCACGGCAAAACGCAAATCATACCTCCGGCAGGCCGACGCCGTCGCCGCCAACAGTCCTGAGGGCTTCCACTATCTCCTGCTGTATCTGCTTCAGCCGGTCCTCGCTGGTGGCTTCGAAGCGAAGAACCAGCGCCGGTTGGGTGTTGGAGGCCCGGACCAGTCCCCACCCATCCTCGTAGACCACCCGTACGCCATCGATGTCGATAATGCTGTGGTCGGGGGAAAGATAGGTCCTGAGATTCTCGACCACCGTGAACTTGCGGCTGTCCGGGCACGCCACCCTTATCTCCGGTGTGGTATGATAGGCTGGAACATCGGCAAGCAGGGAGGAAAGCCGCCCGTCATGCCGGGAGAGAATCTCCAGCAGGCGCAGCCCCGCGTAAATCGCATCATCATATCCGTAATACCTGTCGCTCAGGAAGATGTGCCCGCTCATCTCCCCGGCCAGGAGCGCCCCCTCGGATTTCATCTTGCCCTTGATGAGCGAGTGTCCGGTCTTCCACATTATGGGAACGCCTCCGGCAGCCTCGATCGCGTCCGCGAGTGCCTGGGAGCATTTCACCTCAAAAATCACCTTGGCCCCCGGATTCCTGGCAATGATGTCACGCGCGAGTATGATGAGGAGCCTGTCACCCCATATGATGCTTCCCTGCTCATCGACCACCCCGATCCTGTCCGCGTCCCCGTCGAAAGCGATACCGGCCTCATACGAGTTTTTCACAACCGTATCGATGAGATGTTCCAGGTTTTCGGGAACAGTCGGGTCCGGGTGATGATTGGGGAAGCGTCCGTCGGGCTCCCCGAATAGGACCTCCGGCTTAAGGCCCATGGCCTCGAAGAGATCCGGTAGGATAATGCCCGCCGTACCGTTTCCACAGTCGATGGCGAAGCGCAGATCCCCGGGGATCTGTATGTTCCTGGAGATCTCCGCGATATAAGGCCCCTTGGCGTCT
>JAUXGG010000297.1 GCA_030622265.1 Candidatus Eiseniibacteriota bacterium | reverse complement strand
CCGGCACGTCGGAGGCGATGAAGTACTCATCCTCGCCCACCCCGACCACCAGCGGACTGCCGTTACGGGCGGCCACTATCTTATCCGGCTCTTCGGCACAGATCACCGCCAGGCCATATGTCCCCTTGATCATCTTGAGGGCGCCTCGCACGGCCTTCTCCAGCGGCTTGCCGCCCTCGCGGAACCGTTCGATCAGATGTGCAAGGACCTCGGTATCGGTATCGCTCTTAAAGGAGTGGCCCTCTTTCTTGAGCATGTCCCTGAGGACATTACAGTTCTCGATGATGCCATTATGAACCAGGGCGATGCTCGAGGCGCAGTCCACGTGGGGATGCGCGTTCTCTTCGGTCGGCGCTCCGTGGGTCGCCCATCTTGTATGCCCTATGCCGCTTCGTCCCTGGATGTCGGTCTCGGCAAGCCTGGCCTCGAGCGCGGTGATCTTGCCGATGACCTTCTCGACCCTGATCGCTCCATCCGTATGGACCGCGACCCCGGCGGAATCATAGCCCCGGTACTCGAGCCTCTTGAGACCCTCGACCAGGAGAGGCACAACATCCTTCTTACCTACGTACCCGATTATTCCGCACAAGTCAGGATCCTCCTCATCTATTCAGCCGCTCGAGCACTCTCTGGACCAGGCCCTGAGCTTCCTCTAGACTGCGGGTCTCGCTTATCAGACGGATGACCGGCTCCGTGCCCGACTTGCGGACGTGAAGCCAGCCTTCATCAAGATCCACCCTGATTCCGTCGTCGTAGTTGAAGGTACCCCCGGCAAATTCCTCCTTCAGGATGGGCTTCAAGCCATCGATATCAAGGTCTTCATCGAGTGACACCTTCTTCTTGAATATAGCATATTTGGGAAACTTCGCCAAAAGTCCTGACACCGGCCGGCCGTTACGGGCAAGAGCCTGAAGGACAAGGGCCATCCCGACCATGGCGTCCCTGCCATAGTGGAGGGCCGGCAGGATGACACCGCCGTTCCCCTCACCGCCTATGGGGCTTTCCACGTCCTTCATCCGGTTGACCACATTGGTCTCCCCGACAGGGGTCCGGTGAAACTCAACACCGTGGCTCCGGGCAATATCGCCCACAGCCCGCGTAGTGCTTAAGTTAGTGACCACAGGTCCCCTGGTGCGTTCAAGGACCACATCGGCACACAGAACGAGGGTGTATTCCTCCCCAACAGGAGAGCCTGTCTCATCCACTATTGCCAGCCTGTCACCGTCGGGATCCAGCGCGAAGCCGATATCGGCTCCCTCCCGCCTGACGAGGTCACAGAGGTCTCCGAGGTTCTCCGCGAGAGGTTCAGGAACCCGCCTGAATTCCCCGCTGGGTTCGCAGTAGAGCTGGCTGACCCTGCATCCCAGCTCGCCAAGCAATCTGGGCGCCAGCACGCTCCCTGCTCCGTTTACGCAGTCGAGCGCAACCTTGAAGCCGGCGCTGCGGATGTTTTCCGGATCCACGTACTCGAGAGCAAGAACCGCGGACGCATGACGCTCGCAGGCTCCGGGATCGGACTCGACTTTTCCGGCCGTGTCATGGCGGGCATATTCGATCTCACCCGTCCGGGACACCTCGACGACACGGTCCACCTCCTGTTTCGTAAGGAAGGTGCCTGCGCCCGAGATGAGCTTGAGAGCATTCCACTCGGCCGGGTTATGGCTCGCGGTAATTGCTATTCCACCCCTGGCCCCATGATGCTCGACCGCGAGCTGGATCGTGGGCGTGGGACTGATCCCGACATCCACGACGTCGCCGCCCGCCCCGCAGAGCCCGGCGGCAACCGCACCCTGGAGAATCCCTCCCGAGGGCCGGGTGTCGCGACCGAGCACATAAGTGCCCCTACCCAGGGTACCGACCAGGGATGACGCCAGACGGCATACAAAATCGGGCGTCAAGCCATCATAGATGATGCCCCTTATGCCCGATCCACTTATGACTAAGTCAGGTTTGGCCACTCTTCGCCCTCCATCTTCCCGGATTCACCCGAAGAGCATAGAGCTTCGATGCGCGCCCTGTCAAGCAGGCCGGAGCGAGAGACCTGCTATCATCCCAATTATCTATGGTGTCGCTTCGATTATCCTGCTACCATCTGCAGGGTTTGCTCACATGAGTGCATCTATCTGACGGAGGACTGGATTGACCCGCGGCTCAGTAAAAGACTCTTGGCTGCACTACCTGGTACCTGCCCTGGGATTTGTGCTCTTCCTTATCTACTTTATCCAGATAAGGAACCAGGACTTCATCACGCATCTGGTCGCCAATCCGCTGGTCTATGACCTCGAGGCCAGGCAGATTCTCGACGGACTTCCCCGGAACCGTGCCTTCTTCATGGGCCCGCTCTACCCCGCGTTCGTGGCTCTTGTGTACTTCCTGGGAAGAGGAAGCCGCCTCGCGGTCTTGCTTGTCCAGGGCGGCCTGCTTGCGGTCAACATCCACCTCGTCAGGTCGATCGCCGGCAACCTGTTCTCCCGGTGGGTGGCGCTGGGCGCATCTCTGGCAGTCACCCTGTACTGGAGCTTCTACTATTTCGCAGGCGAGCTCTTGCCCACAACCCTCTGCCTTACCTTCTTCCTCACAGCTTTATTCCTGTTCGTGGAAGGGCCAGGTGATACCAGGCGCGGAGTTATCCTGCCGGCAATTACCGGCGCGCTGCTCATTGTCCTGACCTACTCCATGCCCGCCCTCACAGGGCTGGGGCTGCTGCTAAAGGGCGGCTCACTTCCCATGCCGGCGGGGTCGTACACCGGCACGATCGCCTTCTTCCTGATCCTTCTGCTCGGCGCGGCCGCGCTCATTGTTCTCGCCTGGCTCCCGGTGAGGCTGTCCAGGCTGGGCAATGTCGCGGCGTCCGGCTTTCTCATTGGCATAAGCATGCTCATCTGGAGCGGAACTGTGCTGGCCGCGGCCGTGCTCGCGGTGACCCTGCTCACGAGGAAGCAGGGCAGATTCGTCCTCACGGCCGTTTTCGCGGCGGGGCTCATCATACCGCTCATCGCCGGTCTCACCCACAACTACATGATCTCGGGCGAGAAGGTTCCGCTGACTACCACCGGCGGCGTCAATCTCTTCATTGGAAACAATGCGGCAAGCGACGGGATGAACCCCTTTCGCATCGGCGAGGCTAACAGGGCGAGGATTGAAGCGGACAAGCTGCGTCTCAGCGGGGCCCGGCGCTCCGCGTACTTCCGCGACCTTGCGCTGGAGTACATCACCGGGCAGCCGTCGGGCTGGCTGAAGCTTTGCGGCAGGAAATTTCTGGTTTCCCTGAGCAGGTTCGAGATAGACAACAACGCCGACATCTCGGAGCGAAGAGACGCCTGGAAGTGGTTCTTCATTCCCGTGCTCAACTTCGGGATCGTGTTCCCGCTGGCGATGGCGGCCCTGGTTCCTCTCTTCGGGAGGCACAGGCCGGGAGGGGTCCTTCTGCTCTGCTATCTCGGGTTCCTCGCCGTCGGCATCATCTTCTTCGCCTCCGAGAGGTTCAGGCTTCCGGGCATCGCATGTCTGATACCTCTCGCGGCTTTCGGGGTGAAGTGCTTCATGGATGATCTAAGGCGCGGAGGGAGGCGCACTCCGGCGGTCTTTG
>JAUXGG010000153.1 GCA_030622265.1 Candidatus Eiseniibacteriota bacterium | reverse complement strand
GGGCAGATGTCTACTTCGCCTATCGTGACATAAGGACATACGGTTTCCGCGAGAAGTACTATACGGAGCTGCGTGACACCGGGGCGGTTTTCCTGAGATATACGCCCGAGACCAAACCCGTAGTCAACATGGTCGATGGAACCAATCCGGACAGCCGGCTCAAGGTAACGGCCTTCGATCCGATCTTGGAGAAGGAGGTCGAGATCACAGCCGATCTGCTTGTTCTCTCCGTTGCGATCGACCCGCCTGAGGGCAATGTCCGGTTGGCCAAGATGCTCAAGGTTCCGCTTAATTCCGACGGGATGTTCCTGGAAGCTCACGTGAAGCTTCGGCCGGTGGACTTTGCAACCGACGGCATCTTCGTCTGCGGGCTGGCACACAGCCCCAAGGATATGGATGAGTCGCTCGCCCAGGCGAAGGCGGCGGCAAGCCGGGCGCTGACCTTCCTCAACAAGAAAGCGATTCTTGCGGAAGGTACCATAGCCAGGGTCAGGGAAGACAGGTGTTCGGGATGCGCATACTGCGAGTCGATATGCGCATATGCCGCGATCGAGGTCGACCCCGAGAAAGAAGTGGCCGTGGTTAACGAGGCTCTCTGCAAGGGCTGTGGGGCATGCGTCGCTTCATGCCGGTGCGGGGCGCTCGACCTTTTGGGATTCAGCAATGAACAGTTGTTCTCCGCCTTCGATTCTCTGGAGATGGTGATTACTGACGGGGGTGCAGACTAGATGAAGGACTGGCAACCCAAGATCCTGGCCATTCTGTGTAACTGGTGTTCGTATGCCGGCGCCGACTTGGCCGGAGTGTCCAGGATTCAGTATCCGCCCAATATACGCGTTGTGCGCATACCCTGCTCCGGCAGGGTCGATCCCTTATTCATAATGAAGAGCCTTCAGAGCGGGTTCGACGGCGTGCTGGTCTCAGGATGCCATCCGGGCGATTGCCATTATCTTTCGGGAAATTATGTCGCCCGCAGGAGATTCGCGATCTTGAAGCCCCTGCTGGAATTCATCGGCATCGAGCCGGAAAGAGTGCAGTTCTCATGGATCTCCGCGGGAGAAGGGGAGCGGTTCGCCGAGGTGATGACCAAGGTGACAAACGATGTGAAGAAGATAGGTCCGGCCAAACGACTGGTTAAGGGAGTGCAGAAGTGATTGAGGAATTGCGGGAGAAGGTGAAGAAGCTGCTGGCGGGTGGTGATGTCGAGCTCGTGATCGGGTGGGAGAAAGGCTCTCAGCCGCTTTCCTCGACTCCGGTCTTCATCGATTCACCCGAGGAAGCCGACCGGCTGGTTTTCGATTCGACTTGCGGCAACAACCCGGCGGTCTATTCCACCAAAGACGCCAGGCGGCTGGTCAAAGCCGGCAAGAAGGTCGGCGTGGTGGTGAAGGGCTGCGACGCGCGGTCGCTTTCCCTCTATGTGGCCGAGAAACAGGTCAAGCGTGACAATATAGTCATCATAGGCGTTCCGTGCCGGGGTGTCCTGGACTCAGACAAGGTCGAGGAACTCGCAGGCGGGCGCGAAGTGCTCGAGTACTCGGAGCAGGACGGCAAGATAACAGTCAGGGGGAAAGATCTCGATCTCACCTTCGACGCGAAGGATGTGCTCAGCGCCTCCTGCCTTGCCTGCATATATCCGGACGCGAAAGAGTACGATATCTTCATCGGGGAAGCCCGGGACGGGAAACCCAATAAAGAACAGAATGCCGCGATTGACGAATTCGAAAAACTCAGCTCTGAAGAGCGCTGGAAGCGGATGGAGGAGATATACTCCAAGTGCATCCGGTGTTATGCCTGCAGGAATGTGTGCCCGTCCTGTTATTGCAATGAGTGTTTCGTGGATCAGAACGATCCGCAGTGGATAGGAAAGACCCCTGAGATAACGGACACGATGATATTCCACATCATCCGGAACCTGCACGTCGCGGGAAGGTGCGTCGAGTGCGGGGCATGCGAAAGGGCCTGTCCCATGGGACTCGACCTGCTTCTTCTCAACCGGAAGGCCGCCAGGGAAGTCGAGGAACGGTTCGGCTATGTCACGGGGATAGATTCGGGAGAGAAACCTGCCATGGCCGATTTCAGGGAAGACGAAAAACAGAATTTCATAATGGGGTAGGGAGAATGGTCAGGCTTGAAAAGGGAAAATTCGATGATTTCATCCGCTCGCTGGCGGAGGATTACATCGTTTATGCCGCTGTGACCACAGGCGGGAAATCATCCTTCAAGGTGGTCGCCTCGGCCGGGGAGATCGACGAGGGTCGCCTCCTTACCGACAGGTCTCCGAAAGAGATATTCTTTCCCCACTCGGAGGTGCTCTTCGAGTACGACGAGGATGGAATCCGGGAGACGGAGAAGGCCGGCAAGCCGATAGCCGTCTGGGGCTTGAGGGGCTGCGACGTTAAGAGCCTCGCGATGCTGGACAAGGTCTTCGGAACCGCCAGACAGATGCCGGACAATGAGATGTTCGAGGATCCCTACTGGAAACGGAAGTACGATAACTCGCTCATCTTCGGTCTCGCATGCAATGAGCCGCGCTCGAGTTGTTTCTGCAACTGGTTGGGCGGCGGTCCGCACAGCGAAGATGCCTCCGACATTTTCGTCATCGATGCAGGCGACGTCTTTCTCATGCAGCCCGTTAGCGACAAGGGCAAGGCCTTCATCGGGAAGATGACGGATGCCGCAGGCGCCTCCGCCCAGGATGAGAAGAGGGCCGCGGGCGCGTCGGTAGCGAAGGCTTCCGGCGCAGATGAGAAGAAAGCCGCCGAATTGGCATCCGGGGCCCGGGCGATGATGGCCGAGCCGCCGGATCTCGATGGGCTTGACGAGAGACTCAAGGGTATTTTCCACGAGGATATCTGGGAAGAGATGAGCGCTAAGTGTGTGAATTGCGGCGCCTGCGCGTTTGTCTGCTCCACCTGCCACTGCTTCGATGTCCAGGATGAAGGCAAGGGTGGAAAAGGGAAACGGATACGGATATGGGATTCCTGCATGTTTCCCATCTTCACCCGGGAGGCTTCGGGACACAATCCCAGGCCTCTGTCCAGGGACCGTTTCAAACAACGCGTGATGCACAAGTACAGCTACTTCGTGGACAATTACGGAGAATCGCTCTGCACGGGCTGCGGAAGGTGCGTGATCGTATGCCCGGTCGGGGTTGACATAAGGGAAGTGATCAAGAGAGTTCTCTCATTTGAAGGTAAGGGTGCTCGATGAGTAATACCTATATCCCGGTAAACATGAGGGTTGAGACGATAGCGGTGGAGGATAAGGAGAAGGCCTTAAGGACCTTCGATCTCGTCTTCGTCGATGAGGCGGATGGGAAGAGGTTCACTTATATGCCCGGACAGTTCTGTGAATTCTCCCTGCTTGGAAAGGGAGAATCGCCATTCGGCATAGCCTCCTCCCCGACGGAGACCGATTTCTTAAGATTCACGGTGAACAGGACCGGTTCGGTCACCAATGAGATCCACTACCTGAGGGAGGGAGATACCGTCGGCATCCGCGGACCGCTCGGGAACTGGTATCCCGTGGAGAAATTCAAGGGCGGCAATGTCGTGATCATAGGTGGAGGGTTTGCCTTCACCACCTTGAGGTCCCTCATAGTATACATGCTTGAGCACCGGCAGGACTACGGTGACTTGACCGTGATCTATGGAGCACGGAATCCCGACCTCTTTCTTTACAAGGACGAGCTGGCCCAATGGCAGAAGCGGGATGACCTGACTCTCCATCTGACCATCGACAAACCGGTGGAAGGGTGGACGGGCATGACCGGATTCGTGCCCGCGGTCGTCAGGGAATTGGCGCCCTCTACGGAGAACGCATGGGTGGTTGTCTGCGGGCCGCCCATAATGATCAAGTTTACCCTGCCGGTGCTGGCGGAGTTGAGATTCCCGGATGCGAGGGTCTACACGTCGCTGGAGAGGCGGATGAAGTGCGGCATAGGGAAATGCGGACGATGCAATATCGGATCCAAGTACATTTGCATAGACGGGCCGGTCTTCTCGATGGAGGAACTCGGGGAGATACCGGAGACGCCCTAAAGGAGAGCCCGGATGGAAAAGATCATACTCAGCGAGAAAGATCCGAATTTCAAGAATGAGATCGCTTCCCAGCCGGGGGCGGAAGCTTTCATGCGATGCTTTACCTGCGGGACGTGCACGGCGTCCTGTCCGGTGGCCGAAGTGCATGAGGAGTATGATCCGAGGAAGATCATAAGGATGGCCATGCTGGGGATGCGGGAGGAAGTACTGTCATCGGATATTCTCTGGATGTGCTCCCGGTGCTATACCTGCCACGCGCTCTGCCCCCAGAACGTGAAGTTCACCGATGTCATAAGCGTCTTGAGGGGCATGGCGATAAAGGAAGGGCATGTCCCCGCGGAAAGGCAGGAAGAGGCGAAAGAACTCGACAAGGCCGTCCAGGAGATTAGATGTCTGCTGATCGATAACAAACTGCACCCCGGCAAGAAGAAGGCGGACAAGATACGCTCCAGGATAGAGGATGCATTGAAGGACAAGTGGTGAGGTGAGGCGACAGGCGCTCAAAGGCAACGGAAGCCGGGCCGGATAGTGGGGAAACGAGATGGAAAAAGACGGGATATGGTCGTTCACGGATCTTGAAACCGAAGTGGTCAAGAAGGGCATTTGCGGGAAATGCGGAGGATGCGTTTCCTTTTGCTCGGCTAACAGGATAGGGGCCCTGGTGATCGACGAGAAGGGGTTCCCGGCCTATGGGGAGAAGGACAAGTGCCTGGAATGCGGGCTCTGTTACATGGTCTGCCCGCAGACCCGCCCCATGAGGGACGAGGTGGACGAGGAGTTCCGCTGGAGGCCTCCGATCGGGAACTTCGTGGATGTCTTTTCTGCCAGGAGCGCATCCACGGACGTTCGTGACAAGGCAACAGACGGCGGTGTCGTAACATCGCTTCTGATTCACATGCTGGAGAAGGGCTTCATTGACGGCGCGGCCGTATCCATGGCCACCGACCCGCTCAGGAGGAAAGCAGTGGTGGCGACCTCCAGGGAAGAGATTCTCGAGGCGGCGGGCTCGCACTTTGAGGAGTCTCATAGTCTGGAGGAAGTGGGCAAGGGTTATACGACCTATGTACCCGTTGTTAAGTCGATCCAGGAGAGCGCGCCGAAGAGGATCCGGAAGCTCGCCGTCGTCGGGACGCCATGCCAGATAAACGCGATAAGGAAGATGCAGGCTCTCCAGATCGCTCCATCGGACATGGTCACCTACACCATCGGGCTGTTCTGCATGCAGTGTTTTGAGGTGGGCAAT
>JAUXGG010000136.1 GCA_030622265.1 Candidatus Eiseniibacteriota bacterium | reverse complement strand
TTCCCTGCGGTCCCAGATGTGGTTGCCCGAGGTCAGTACGTCGATACCTGCAGCGAAAAGCTCGTCCGCGAGCTTCTTGGTCACGCCGAAGCCGCCGGCGGTGTTCTCGCAATTGGCTATCGCGAGGTCTATGTCAAATTCGCTTATCAGTCCCTGGAGAAGCCTCGCAACAGCCCGCCTGCCCTGGCGGGCGATTATGTCCCCAATGAACAAGACGTTGAGATCTCCTTTATTTTGCATATTCTATTGCCCGCGTTTCGCGTATCACTACCACCTTGACCTGACCGGGGTACTCCAGCTCCTTCTCCACTCGCTGAGCGATCTCCTCGGCCAGTCCGCCGGCCTGGTCATCGCTCACTTCCTTGCTCTCCACCATTACCCTTATCTCCCGGCCGGCCTGGATCGCGAAGGCCTTGGTAACACCCTTGAAACCGTCCGCGACCTTCTCGAGCTTCTCGAGACGTTTGATATAGCTCTCGAGGGTTTCTCTCCTTGCCCCCGGCCTGGCGCTTGATATGGCGTCGGAGGCCTGCACCAGCACCGAGATTACCGATTCCGAGACCGCATCGCTGTGATGATAGGATATGGCATGGACCACGCTAGGGTTCTCGCCGTAGCGCTCCGCTACTTCCGCGCCTATCTGGGTATGAGTCCCCTCGGACTCGTGGTCGATGGCCTTTCCGATATCATGTAAGAGCCCCGCACGCTTGGCCAGCGACGAATCGAATCCCAGCTCGGACGCCATGATGGCTGAGAGATGGGCAACTTCCTTGCTGTGCTGAAGGACATTCTGGCCATAGCTCGTCCTGTACTGGAGCCGTCCCAGGAGCTTGATCAGCTCCGGATGAAGCCCGTGAACACCCACGTCCAGTGAGACCTGCTCCCCGACCTCGCGTATCTTCTCATCCATCTCCGCCTGGACCTTGGCGACTACTTCCTCGATACGGGCCGGGTGAATCCTCCCGTCGGCCACCAGGCGCTCCAGGGCGGCCTTGGCGATCTCACGCCGCACCGGGTCGAAGCCTGAAAGGATCACGGCCTCAGGCGTATCATCGATGATGACATCGATTCCCGTCGAGAGCTCGAACGCCCTGATATTACGTCCCTCACGGCCGATGATGCGGCCCTTCATCTCCTCGTTGGGAAGCGACACCACCGAGACCGTGGTCTCGACCACGTGGTCGGCCGCACATCTCTGGATGGCAAGGGTGAGAATCTCCTTGGCCTCCCTGTCGGCCTTCCGCTGGGCCTCCTCCTTCACCCGCCTTATCAGATGAGCGGCCTCATGCCTCGCCTCGTTCTCCAGATTCGTGATCAGGAGCTGCTTGGCCTCTTCGGTCGTCATACCCGCAATCCGCTCCAGCTTCCTGTTCTCCTCCTCCAGTTTCCGGCCGAGTTCCTTCTCCCTCTCGGCGAGCGACCGGTCCCTGTTGCCGACATCGCGCTCGCGGCGCTTAACATCGCCCTCTTTCTTGTCCAGGATGTCCACCTTGCGGTTCAGATTGGATTCCCGCTCCGCAAACCTCTTCTCGAGCTTGTTGAGCTCGGACTTCCGGGACTGCGTTTCCCGCTCGAAATTCTCTTTAGCCTTGTACCACTGGTCCTTGGCCTCGAGGACCGCTTCCCGCTTGTGGGTTTCCGCTTCCTTCTTGGCCTCGGCGATGATCTTCTCGGCAAGCTTCTCGGTACTCATCAGCTTGCTTTCGCTCGCCCGCCTGTGCGCGTACCACCCCAGCAGGAAGAACAACCCCCCAACGACCACACTCCCTATTCCGATTAGAATTTGATCAAGCATATGCCAGCACCTCCCCTGCGGGTCTCACAGCCGTGTGTCACCGCAACGCCGTTTAAGAGGAGAGTGGTCGTGTGCCTGTGAAGCGTGGGAGAATACAGTTCGGAGTGGGAGAAGAAGCTATAGAGTCTGCCTGATCAGGATCAAGGGACTATCTCCTCCAGCTTTCGCCGCATCCTACGGGTAGCATCTTCAATATCATCCGTGATTTTCTGCTTTTCACCACGTTCCCTGAAAAGCTCATCAGCGATATTCAGCGCGGCTAGTATACCAATCTTAGTAAGGGATCCAACGGATGCCCCCTTGGACACCTCTCTCATCCTGGTGTCAACGAATCGGGCAATTTGGGTCATGTACTCAGGGTTAGCTTCACCCTTGATTCTATATTCATGCCCGAATATCTCAACGGTAATGGTACCATCATCGTCCGGCACCCCGGGTCCCTCCTAAGCAGATACTTGAATAACTCTCCGAACCACTTCACCAACACCCCCACTCCCCATTAATATAGCTACTGCAAAACCTCAACCTTCGCAAGCATTGAGGTCACTTTGCTCCTCAATAAAGCGCATTTCTTCTTGTATGCCTTGTTCTGAGCCGTCAATTCGGCTACTTGGTTTCCCTCCTTATCCACCTTTTCTATCTGTCTCACATTGGAAGACAGTTTCTGTTCGAGTTTCTTTTTCTCAGCCAGAAGTTCTTTGTTCGTTTCCTTTGTGACTTTCAGATCTTCAACCAGGGTTTCGACCCGTTCTGCCAACCACTCAAGCCCCTCTTTATCCATGGGGTTCCCCCGTGTGATACAAACTACGATTTCATCCTGATTCTGCCGCCGAAATCGCTCTCCAGGGCTTTCTCCATGTCCTTCTGAAGTGAATCGATTTCGGCTTCGGTGAGAGTGCGTTCCGGACTCCTGAAGACAATGGCATACGCCAAGCTCTTGGTTCCCGGCGGAATCTGTTCGCCTTCATACACATCGAACAGCTCCACGCTCTCCACCAGACTTCCACCGCTGGTCAGTATAACAGACCGTACCTGAGACTCCAGTATCTTTTTTGGAATTGTCACAGCCAGGTCCCTCTTGACCGCCGGGTACCTGTCGAGTGATCTGTACCGCCCGGCACCGCGCGCGGCCTCCCTGACCTGCCTGAAGTCAATCTCAGCTATATAGAGACGTCGTTTAGAGCCTGATGCTTCACAAACATCTGGAGCAAGTTCACCTAAGTAACCTATAATACTGCTATTATCTGCCTTGACCAGCCTGACCACGGCCTGACGGCCGGCATGAAACTTCTCGTGCGATCCGGGCTCGAACACAATATCGGCCCCCAGGGCTTCGCAGACGCCCTCTATGATGCCCTTAAGATCATAGAAATCGAAGGGGCGAGGCTTGACATGCCACGCCCTCGGCTGGCTCGTTCCCGACATGCCTACGGCAAGTCTCACGACCTCCTCGAAGCCCTCACCCTTCTTTGAGTAGGTGCGGCCCAGCTCGAAGAAGCCCACATCCTCCTGGCCCTGCCGCTCGTTCTTGACCAGCACGTCCGCCATCCCCGGCAGAAGGCTGGGACGCATGATGGAGTTCTGAACACCCACGGCGTTCCTGATCTCCACTAGCTCCGGCGACTCGAGCCCGAAGAACTCGATCCGGTCGGGACCCATGGTTGCATCCGTCACTGCTTCATTGAGGCCTATCCCGATCAGCATATCCCGGACACGCCTGGAGACAACCGTCTCATCCGGATACTTCCCGTAAGAATCCCGGCTGTGATTGGAGGTAAGATCAATCCTATCATACCCATAGAGCCGGCCGACTTCCTCGGCGATGTCCGCCTCGCCCTCGACGTCGGTCCGCCTCGTCGGAACCACGACCTCGAGGTCCTTTCCCGGAGACACCATGAAACCCAACCTCTCCAGGTAGTCCAGGATCTCCTGCTCGGGTATCGAGGTCCCGAGAAGCCGGTTCACCCGTTTGGGGTTGGCAAAGATATGTCTGGGCAGTACCGGATGGGGATATACATCGATCATCCCGCTTGAGACACTGCACTTAGTATCCACCTGTATCAGGGAAGCCGTGCGCGCCAGCACGTAGAGCACGGCTCCAACATCGACCACTCTCGAGAATCTGTACGCCGCCTCCGAGGCTATGCCCAGCCTCTTCGCAGTCCTCCAGATGAAGGCGTGATTGAAGAAGGCGCCCTCGATCAGGACCCTCCTGGTTGTGGGGCCGACCTCGGAATTCCGGCCGCCGATCACGCCGGCTATCGCAACCACACCATCGGGGTCGGCGATCACCACGTCATCCGGCACAAGCTTGTACTCGACATCATCGATCGCGGTGGTTGTCTCACCTTTCTTAGCACGCCTGACGATGATCCTGCCATCCTTGATCTTGTCGAGATCGAAGGTGTGCAGCGGATGTCCCGTCTCGAAGAGCACCATGTTGGCGGCGTCGACCACGTTGTTGATGGGCCTGAGGCCCGCCTGTCTGAGCCTCGCCCTGGTTTCGGCGGGCGCTCCGCGAACCGTAACATCCCCCAGCACGATCGCACCGTACCTCGGACATCCTTCGGTATCCTCAATCTCCACCGAGGCGAGCTCCCCGATCCGGGGCCCGTCTTCATTCACGGCCGGTTCCGGGATGATCAGTTCCTTGCCGAATACCGCGGCAAGCTCCCTGGCGATCCCAATGAGTCCGAGGCAGTCACCCCGGTTGGGTGTTACATCCATCTCGATTATGGGTTCATCGAGTCTCAGCGATTCTATGAGTTTGGTGCCGGGGGCGATGTGCGAATCGAGCTTTAAGAGCTCGTCCTTCTCATCATCCAGCCATGCCTCCCAGCCGGAGCACAGGATGCACTGGGACTCCACGCCGCCAATCTTTGCGGTCTCCACCACCCTGCCACTCCCAAGCTTGCTCCCCGGCATTGCCACCGGGTACATCTCGCCCAGGTTCACGTTAGGCGCGCCGCAAACCGAAACCAGGCTGGCATAGCCGACATTGACCTCGACCACCTTCAGATTGGGATCCGAAGGGTGAGACTCGACCTTTGTCACCCGCCCGGTTATGAAGTTCTCCAGGCAGTCCCACTCGCCCGGGAGCACCCGCACGTCAGAGAAGCCCAGCATGACCAGGTAGTCGCACACTTCCTCGGGGGTCACATCAATCTTGACGAAGTCCTGCAACCAGCCGAATGGTACTCTCATCAAAGCCCCCTAGAACTGGCTCAACAGTCGTATGTCATTCTCATAGAGGAGCCGTATGTCGCCGATTCCGAGCTTCAGGGTTGCGATACGCTCCACTCCCATTCCGAAGGCAAAGCCGGTGACCTTGCGCGGGTCGTATCCGACATGCTCGAAGACATTGGGGTGCACCATTCCACAACCCAACACCTCCAACCATCCCGAATGCTTGCACAACCGGCAGCCCTTGCCCTCGCAAACAAGACACGAAATATCGAGTTCGGCGCTTGGCTCGGTAAACGGGAAATAATGGGGCCTGAACCTGATCCGTGTCTTCTCACCGAAAATCTCATGGGCGAAAGCGGCGAGCGTGCCCTTAAGATCGGCCATGCTCACATCATAGTCAACATAGAGCCCCTCGATCTGGTAGAAGCTCATGAGATGCGAAGCGTCCGGGGTGTCCCTCCGGTGGCAGCGACCCGTAACCACCTCCCAGACAGGCGGCTTCTGTGACTTCATCACCCTTATCTGGGCAGGCGAAGTGTGGGTCCTTAAGACGTAGCCATCCC
>JAUXGG010000373.1 GCA_030622265.1 Candidatus Eiseniibacteriota bacterium | reverse complement strand
GATTCGCTCAGCATAGGCGATGGGACCCCTCCCAACCAGGGACGGAATTCGGTTCACTGGAGCGTGCTTACCGGTGTTCCCGCCGGGTTCGCCGACGAGACCGACGATATCAACACCAATGCTTCGCTCATAACCACCGGAACCATGTCGGCGGCGCGCATTGCCGGCGTTGCCGTCATCAGCTCCGATAGCCGGCTCCTGACGACGGGTGAGAAGGACGGGCTCACGGGCGGTGGAATCACCACCCTGCACAGCCACGCGGAGACGGGCGACATAACCTCCGTGATTGCCGGTGACGGTCTCTCCGGAGGGGGAACCAGCAACGACGTGACCCTGTCCCACGCTGAAGACGCTACGGATCTTCCATTCGCCCATCATTTTCCTCCCGTTGTGGCAAGTACCTACAGAGATGCGTTCACATCTGATGCGGCGGTACCCACAGTCGTCGACTCTGTCACCATAACAGTCCCAGATACGGGTTTTGTCTTCGTGTCCTTCTCTGCAACCCAAGAGATTTACCTTTACAGCAACCCTCCTCATGAGCCGGATGTCATCCCGAAACGCTACGTTGCGGACTATGGAGTTGCTCTCGACCAGAATCTGACAATGGACTATCGGCTGAGAAGTAGCATGCTTGATAGCATGTATTGGTCGTTGCCAGAGACAATAGTCCCTTCGAAACCCGTAGCTGGTTCGATTGTTCTGCCATCTGGACCGGGTGAGCATAAGATCTACTTCCTCACGAACCTAATCGCCGTGCTCGATCCACCTAACGGAATGAGCACGATGTCTGATATTTCGCTGACTGCCATCTACTTCCCATACGACTCCAGTCTGCTTGGATCAAAGCTGAGGTAAGGACGATGCGAGGGAAACTGACGGCATTCATGGCTGTGCTCACAGCTCTTGGCGTCATGCTTGCATTCGCGGGCGCCGCCTCGGCGGAATACACCCTGCGCGCGGCCGGCACCGCCGAAGGCGGGGGCACAAGCTCAGGCGGTGACTATAGTCTCACCTTCACGCTGGGGCAGACTTCCCCCATCGGGGTATCCACTAATACCAACTACAGCCTTTCATCCGGGCTGGTGATGATGCTTCTCGATGTGAGTCCCCCGCTCATTCTCCACCAGGCATCGCCGAGCGCGGCGGCGCGCGTGGCCCTCGGCCTCGAGGCCAATGTCGGCGATGACAGGACCGGCGTCGGAAGCGTGACCATCTTCTATCGCGAGGGTGGAATCACGGCCTTCAGGCAGAAGGCCATGCAGCACCAGACTGGTAGTCTCTACACAGCGTCCATCCCCCCTTCGGCTGTGACCGAGAAGGGGCTGGTCTACTACATCGAGGCCAGGGATAATGCCCAGAACGTGTCAACTTACCCGGCCGGGGCTCCGGACAGCCTTATCGGGGTGCTCGTCACCTTCGAGGACCTCTTATCGGCGGTGGAGATGCCCGCCGGCCAGTACCGGATGATATCCCTTCCCGGCACGCCTGATGGAGGGATTGACGATATCCTTATTGATGACCTGGGAGATCACTCGAGAACCTCCTGGAGGCTGGGACGCTGGAACGGTGAGGCGGGCTGCGATGAGGAGTGCTACGATGAATACCCGCATGTCGCCCCTTTCGCCCCCGGCAGAGGCTTCTGGCTCATATCCAGGAGCAAGACCCGGTTCGACTTCAGCGGTACCTCGGTCGACATCAGGCAGCCGCACATCCTCCCGCTTGACATGGGATGGAACCAGATAGGGACGCCGTTTGGCTTCCTCACCGACTGGCTCTCGACCCGGATCCGTTTCGACGGCCAGACCTATGCCCTGGATGAAGAGCATGTCGTGGACGGAGATACGCTTTACGTTGAAGACAACCTGGTCTCATACGACGGGACTTATCACGGACATCAGTCTTCCCTCGAGCCCTGGGATGGGTACTGGGTCTATAATGGCAGCACCCAGCCGGTGGACTTGCTCGTCTACCCGGATATCCAGGCCGGTCTTCTTGGCCGTGGGCCCTATGCCGGAAGACCGGTGGACAATTTGATCGCCCTCAGCGTCTCTTCGCGTGAGACCCTCAAGGGGACGATCCTCGCCGGTACGAGCGCCGAGGCCAGGGACGGCTGGGACGCGATGGACCATCGCGAGCCTCCTACCATCGGGGAGTACTTAAGACTGGTATTCGACCGGCCCGATTGGGGACGGCGCGCGGGCAAGTACATGAGCGATATGAGACGAACCGCACCCGAGGGCTGTACCTGGAACCTCACCGCCGAGAGCTCCGGCGAGACGGCGGCCAGCCTCGCGGCCGAGTCCGTGCTCGATCTCCCGGCCGGCTGGGACCTTTTCGTGTATGACCTGGAATCCGGCCTGAAACTCGGAACTGCCGATATGCCCTACCCCTTCAGGCTGGATGGCCGGCGCGATTTCATGCTGGTGGCCGGCACCCGGCAGTTCGTCCGGGCCGAGGAGGCCGATTCAAGAATCGATCTTAAGCCTCAGATAGTCTCGACTGCTCCCAATCCATTTGCCGGTGATATCCGGATATCACTCTTTGTCCCGGCAAGGCAGAGGGTGAAGCTCGGCGTCTATACGGTGGAGGGCCGCCATGTGAGCACGGTTGCGGACACCTACCTCGAGAGCGGTGTGCACAACTTGAGCTGGCACGGCTTGTCGGCGGCAGGCGAGGCGGTCTCGCCCGGTATCTACTTCCTCCGCTTCGAGACCGAGGGCTCGCTCGAGACCCGCAAGATCCTCAAAGTAAACTAAATAGGCGGGGTCAGCTCTTGAATTTTGAATTCAAAATTCAAGAGCTGACCCTGCTTTTTGAAATCGCTATCTCTATCGGAGCAGGATGACTTTCCT
>JAUXGG010000380.1 GCA_030622265.1 Candidatus Eiseniibacteriota bacterium | reverse complement strand
GGTTCCAGGAAGGCGCGCAAGGCGGCGACTGCCAAGAAAGCCAAGGCAAAGAAGAAAACCAAGACCAAGAAGAAATAAGGGGGTCTGATTTGGGGCAGAAGACTAATCCTATTGGTATAAGACTCGGTATTGTGAAGACATGGGATTCCCGCTGGTTTGCGAAGAAGGACTATCCCGAGCTTCTCCGCGAGGACATTTTCATCAGGAAGTACATAACCAGCAGGCTCCACCGGGCAGGGATATCCAAAGTGGTCATAGACCGCGCCCCAAAGAAGATCACGGTCACCATTCACACGGCGAGGCCGGGAATCGTGATCGGAAGGAAGGGTACCGAAGTAGACCAGCTGCGGGACGAGCTGCAGCACATAACCAAGAAGGAAATACACGTCAACATTCAGGAAGTCGAGAAGCCGGAACTCGACGCGCAGCTCGTGGCCCAGCATATTGCCCACCAGCTGGCACAGAGGGTTTCTCACAGGAGAGCCATGAAGAAGGCGCTCGCGTCGTCACGGCGCGCGGGAGCAAAGGGAATAAAGATCCAGTGCAAGGGAAGGCTGTCCGGATCAGAGATGGCCAGGTGCGAACATTATATGGAGGGGCGGGTTCCGCTTCACACGCTTCGTGCTGATGTGGATTATGCCAGGGCGACATCATTCACCACCTATGGGACGATCGGGGTGAAGGTGTGGATATTCCATGGCGAGATCTTCCCGGAGAAAGCGGTAGCGGAAGAGCGTACTTGAGAGGAGCCAGGCAATGCTTAGTCCCAAGCGGGTAAAATACAGAAAACAACAGCGCGGCAGGATGAAGGGAATCGCCTGGAAGGGCAGCTCCATCGGGTTTGGTGAGTATGGCTTGCAGGCCCTCGAGCCGGCGTGGATTACCTCGAGGCAGATCGAGGCCGCCAGGGTTGCTATCACGAGGCACGTGAAGCGTGGCGGGAAGATCTGGGTCAGGATCTTCCCGGACAAGCCCGTGACGGTAAAGCCTGCGGAGACCAGGATGGGCAAGGGTAAGGGCAACCCGGAGTATTACGTGGCCGTGGTGAAGCCCGGGAGAATCCTTTTCGAACTCGCGGGAGTCGACGACGCACTGGCCAAGGAGGCCATGATGCTGGCCGCCAGGAAACTCCCTATCAAGACCAGGTTCTTGAGTAGAGAGGGTGTGAAGCGATGAAGCCCGAGAAGTACAGAGAACTTACCAGAGAGGAGCTCGAGAGGATATTGAGAGACTTAAGGGAAGAGCTTTTCAACCTGCGTTTCAGGGTCTCTACCCAGAAGCTCGACAATCCTTTGAGGCTCCGGGAAGTGAAGAGGGATATCGCGAGAGTGATAACCATCTTGCGGGAAGACGAGCTGGGCAAGATCAGGCTGCCGGGCTCGGCAGAGGCTGGGACAGGAGAAGCGGTGACGGCGGAAACCAAGAAAGAGGCAGTGGGAAATGAAGGGGACTGAAAGGAAGACTAAGACAGGTTTTGTCGTCAGCAGCAAGATGGACAAGACCGTTGTGGTGGCTGTTGAGAGGCGTCTGAGACATCCGATCTACGGCAAAGTCGTGAGAAGAACTCCCCACTTCTACGCCCATGATGACAAGAACCAGTGTGGTGATGGGGACCTGGTGAGGATTGCTGAGACAAGACCCCTTAGCAAGCTGAAGAGATGGCGAGTGGTCGAGATAGTCAAGAAAGCTGAGTAGGACAGGTTAACAATGATACAAGTTGAAACAATGCTGACGATTGCAGACAACTCGGGAGCCAAGACGGCGCAGTGCATCAGGATTCTCGGGGGTTCCTTCAGGCGGTATGCCAGGATCGGGGACATCATCGTGGTTACGGTGAAGGACGCGTTACCGGGCGGCGAGGTCAAGAAGGGACAGGTGGCGAAGGCGGTGGTGGTGAGAACCCGGAAGGAGTACAGAAGGCCTGACGGGTCGTACATCCGCTTCGATCAGAACGCGGCTGTCCTGATAAACGACGACAAGGAGCCCAGGGCGTCGAGAATATTCGGCCCCGTGGCCCGGGAACTAAGGGACAAGCAGTTTATGAAGATCGTCTCGCTTGCTCCTGAAGTTGTCTAGTGGAGGAGAGACAATTGATGCGGGTCGCAAAAGATGACACGGTGATGGTTATTTCAGGAGACGACCGGGGTAAGACCGGGAAGGTCCTGAAGGTGTTTCCAGAGAACAAACGCATCATTGTTGAGGGCATCAATTTCATCAAGAGACACACCAAGCCCAAATCAAGGATGCAGCCCGGAGGGCTGATCGAGAAGGAAGCACCGATTCATGTTTCGAATGTGATGGTAGTCTGCCCGCGCTGTGGAGAGGGCAGCCGCCCCAAGAGGGCCCGGTTGGCAGATGGACGCCGCGTCCGGCAGTGCGGGAAGTGCAATGAGATCGTAGGTAAGGCTTAAGCGAGGGTTAGGTAAAAGTGGCTGAGGAGAAGAAAACCAAGCAGGAGAAGCAGGCCAAGCAGGAGAAGAAGGCCAAGCAGGAGAAGCAGGGCAAGAAAGAGAAGCCCGGAAAGCAGGAGCCTGACATAAGTACCCAGGTCGAAGAGGGGTACGTGGCGAGGCTGTTCTTGAGATATAAGGACGAGATCCTTCCGGCTCTCATGAAGCGCTTCGAATATCAGAACAGCCTGCAGGCTCCGAAGCTCGAGAAGGTCTCGGTAAATATGGGTGTCGGCGACGGTATCAAGGACGCCAAGCTGCTGGATGCGGCGGTGGCGGACATGGGAACGATAACGGGACAGCGCCCCGTGATGACCCGGGCCAAGAGGTCCGTTGCGAGTTTCAAGCTTCGCAAGG